>CAMLLF010000228.1 GCA_946480705.1 uncultured Lysobacteraceae bacterium
GGAACCGCCGCGATTCAGGATTGGGAATACACCTACGACAAGCACACGAACGTGACGAGCCGCTGGAACCGTACGAGCGGCTACGACATGAAAGAGGCCTTCACCTACGACAGCCTCGATCGCCTTGGCACGGTCACGTTGGCGCGCTTGAACGGAGCCGCGGTCAACCAGACTCAGACGATGGGCTACGACCAGCTTGGCAACATCAAGACACGAACAGTCGGCAGTGCAACATCGACCTGGACTTACGGCGCAACCGGAACGCAGGGCTGCACGCGCAACGCCGGCCGCCACGCCGTGGCGAGTTTCGACAACAACCGCTACTGCTACGACGCCAACGGCAATCAGATCGAGGCGCGCTACCCCGGAAACCTGACCCGCACGATCGTCTATACCGGTTTCGATTTGCCCGAGACGATAACGACAAACGGTTATCCCGCGAACGCGACGGTGAGTTTCAAGTACGCTCCGGATCGCTCTATGTGGAAGCGCGTCGATGGCGCAGTCGGCACGGATCGCATCTTCTGCAGCGGTTTCCAGTCGGCTGCTTGCGCCGGGGGGACGGGCGGAATTCCGGGCTCCACCACGTATCTCGTCGGCAACCTCGAAATCCGCGTCGAAGGTTCGCTGACGACCACCAAGCGGTATGTCGGCTCGTATCTCGTCGTTACGACGACCAGCTCCGCGCCTACACCGCAATACGCGTACCTGTTCCGCGATGCGCTCGGTTCGCTCGATGCGATAGCCGATCAAGCCGGCACCGTTCAGCAGCGTCTGAGCTTCGATGCCTGGGGCAAGCGGCGCTACGCGGAACCGCCCGGCAGCGGATCGCTCTGGAGCCCGTTGCCGAGTGGGACGTCGGCCACCTTCGACGCGAGCCGGACGCGCCAGGGGTATACGGGCCATCAGCAAGTCGATGGCGTCGGACTCGTCCACATGAAGGGGCGCCTCTACGACCCCGAACTTGGGCGCTTCATCCAGGCAGACGATGTGGTCGAGCCGGACGCGACGCAGGGACTCAACCGCTACAGCTACGTACTCAACAACCCGCTGAGCCTAACGGACCCAACGGGGCATCTGAGCACCCGTCAATGGGTGGCGATAGCCATTGCGGTCGTTGCGGCCTACTTCGGTCAGTATTATTTCGCGAAAGACATGCTGGCAGCTTCCTTCGCCGTTACCGTGGCGGGCGGCTTCGCATCAGCGTATGTCGCAACGGGAAGCTGGCGAGCGGGGTTGTGGGGAGCTTTCGCCGCCGGCGTTTTCTGGGGAATCGGAACGGGGTTCAGCTCGATACGAGGCGAAGCAGGGACGGGCGTATTCGGGAGTGGTTTTACCAGTGGCCAGTACGTTGCCAAGATTGCCGCTCATGGCTCCGCCGGTGGAGTCCTCGCCGAGTTGCAAGGCGGCGAATTCGGGCATGGATTTCTGGCCGCGGGCGCCACTCAAGCCGTCGCACCGATGATCGAGTCTCTGCCGCCGGCCGTCCAGTTCGTGACGAGTGCCGTCGTGGGCGGAACTATTTCAGAAGCAACGGGTGACTCCTTCGCAAACGGCGCGGTTACGTCGGCGTTCCAGTTCCTGTTTAATGGAGCGCTTCATGAGGCGGGCGACCCCGCTCAGGAGGCCATTTACAAGGAACTGCAAGCCCGCGGGGTCACGTTCGTGAAACAAGCGCGAATCAAGGTCGTGGTGGCCGGGGAAGAGATAGTCGCTGTTGCGGATTACATCGCGCGTGATGGCGACAAGATCATCTTTGGGGAGATCAAGGACGGCATGGGGTCAAAGTTGTCCAGGAACCAGAAGGCGGTCTACGCGGCAATCGAAAAGGGTGAGGTGCTGATAGTCAATGCCGTAAAAGCAATGCGGCTTGGTTTGACGAATCCTGTGGTTGGCAAGGGCGTGTCTAAGGTTGTGCTCCACGCACTGGAAGGGAGTCGCGCTGCTGGCCAAGCGACGAGGCTTCTTGGCAAAGGTGTATTTTCGGCCCTTAAGTTCACTGCGTCGGCAGCGTTCACAGGCGTTACTCTGTATTTCGAGACGAAGGAGGCGACGCCAATGCAATCGTTGCTCATGGAATGTCCTCAGTGCTATCCATCGGCGACTTACGATATGGGTAAACAGTGATGGCGCTGCGACGCGCAAAAAAGACGAAGTTCTGGGATGGTCAAACTGACCATCCCTTCTTTTCGTTCCTGTCTGGCAGGATCGACAGCAGCGAGTTCGCGTGGGCGGGTGCTCATTTCGACGCCGAGGTGGGCGTCGCAAACTGGCGTCGCCCGTTGTTCGACGGCTATGAACTTGAACTTTCGCTCATGGCTGACGATGCTCGGCTAGCTGCGGGGTACTTCGGGTTCACGCCCAATCTATCTGTGGTTTCCCAGCGCCAGACGCACGTCTGGAATGAGCTGAGACTCTGGGAATGCATCAATCTGATGCGCCCGAATATTTCCAAAGCTCCATCTGGGCCACTTGCAATCCTCACAACAGGGTTGCGTTGGCTTCTGCGTGCATGGCACTTACCGCAGGGGGAGGCTTGGCCTGTACCTGCATGGAGCAAGGTGACGAATGGCGACGCTATGGTTTGCGCGAACGAGCTTGGGGATTTTCTCGACCTGCATCTTCCGCGTTTTCTGGCGTTGACTGCTACGCCCGAAGCGCTTGCTCATACTATGCTCAATCTAGAGACCTTCCCCGGAAAGTTCGATGGGAACGGTCCGCTCAGTGCGTGTCGAAGTGTATTTTCTGCAGTTCTGCTTCACGATTTGGGGCGGACAGATGAAGCGACGAGGGAGCTAGAGCTGCAACGGCGACACGATGAGGCTGCCGTTGAGCGGGGTCTTGATGCTCGATACCTGGAAGTCACACGCTGTCAGAATCTTCGGGTGATGCACTGGATGGAGGGCAGGACGTCGTCATAGAAGTTCGCGAGTGTCGTCGTCGGTGCCAAGGTGGACACTTGCCCCAAGACCGTTGACGCGGTCTGCCGGCGCCTGCACTCATGAGCACCGAGGCGGCTGTCAACGCAACTGGGCTGGCGGCGCTCGTCGGCGATCAGCTTTTTCCTCCGCCGTACCGGACCGAAGACGGCGATGGTTGGCTCGCAGTCGACGTGCAAGCGCGGATTCACGGCCAAGTACGCCGTAACGTTGCTGAACGCAAAATCTCCGGTCGTCAGATTCTCAAGTGGGCCGAGTTTCTAGCAAAATTGATACTGACTTTGATGCGATAGGCGACTCAACGAGAAACTTTCAGAGAAGGCGCTAAGGTTTGCTGCCATCAGCCTCGACTACAAACCGAATACTTCCTCCATTTACCTCTATAACTCGGATGACAGTGTCGCGAAATCGAATGGTCTTCAAGTCCGGCTCGTAGGTAAGATTTTGGCTGAAAGCCGGACGCGCGTAGTCATTTAAGGTGTATTCCCTGTAGAGTAGATTGATCGCGTCCTTGGTCTTGCCGCTGTAGATGATTTCGTGGTTCGTGGCGATCGCGTCGGGGCGCACACGCCTGACGATTTTTCTCTCGAACTGGATTTCGCGCGGTCGGACGGCGATGAAGATATTGGCGCCGGCGCTGATGACCTTGTGCTGACCCTTCACATAACCGATGAACAGGTTGTTCTCATCGATCATCAGCCGATAGTCTTTCAGCATCGGGCTCGGGAGTTCCAGCTCGGTGTACACCTTGCCGTTTAACGACTCGGCGCCTTTCTTGCGTAACTCGGTTCCGGCGCCAAAGCGTGTGTCCGGCCCTACCGTGAGCTTGAACCAGAAGTCGACCGTCGGCGCATAGATCTCCTCGTCCCACGAGGACACCATGAACGACTTACTGCGGATCATCGGCTCACCGACGTACGACATCTTCTCTTCGCCGATGACGTAGTTCTTGTCCCCGATCTCGCGCGTCTGAAAGTCTGCTGCAGTAGCGGCCGAGCTTGCGAGCAAAAGCGTTGCTAAAAGTCGGGTCGACATTACTCCCCCTGAAGTGTCGAGTACGCCAGAAAAGTATAGATCACAACTCTGCGGTCGGCGGCAATGCAACGAGCAATCCGTACCTTGACGAAGCTCGCAACCCGGTAAACAATCCGCCTGTTGCCACCAATTAGGCAACCGGGCTTGGCGGCCCGAACTTAGGCGCACACAGCGCCGCACCGAACGTCGGCGTTTTTTTACGCCCGAAATTCGGTGCGGCGCGTTCTGCCGATTTCTGGCGGGCGGTGTGCGGGGAGCCGCAAGGCTCGCCGGTCCTAAGCCGGTCCGCCAACCTGCACACCGTTCGCCACCCTCTTTCACCGTTTCGGGTGGCGACTCCACGCAAAGGGAGTTGTCCATGGATATTCGGTATGCGTTCCGCAGCATCGGCATCAGGTCCGGCTGCTTTGTCCGCATTGGCGGCGTTGTTCCTTCATCCACGAGGAGCGCGCCATGAATCGCCTCGGGTCTTTCTATCCGCTGCGCCGCGATGTCGTGTCGGCCGAGCCGGTGATGTTTGCGTATGTGCTGGATACGGCCGCGCAACGCGAAGCCTTGCAGGAAGAAATGCTGGACCGCATCGCTGCCATCCAGGCGCTCAGCGAAACGATGGCATCGGCGCAGCTCGAAGCGCCGGATTCACGCTCGCATGGCGGCATTCTCGAAGCGCTCGCGATTCTGTCGCGCGACGTGCGCGGGTTGATGGAAGCGAGTTTCCATCCGGGGCCTTGAGGCTGTTGCTGCCGGAGCGGTGCTTTGCCGCTCCGGCCTTTGTGTTCTTGAGCGCGCGGCGCCTGCCGCGCGGACGAAGCGACGAGACCCGCGGATACACGGCGCAATGCTCTTCGGTGATTGCGCCCTTCGCCGCTGTCCGCCACACGAAAGCTGTCCTCGCCTATCGCGGGCCACGTTCGCGGTACGCGGTCAGGCAGCTCGCGCGCATTCCCGCCAGCGAGCGTTCGCGCCAGCGAGTGCGCGATCGAGGTCAAGGCAATGCGATACGTCCCGGTCGTGCGGTCGCCGACGCGGCCACACGTGACGCGGGATGTGGCGACTGATCGCCGGCAGTGCGCGTTTCGCGCGCCATCCCGCTCGCCCGCGCCACGAAGCCAGGGCCGCCCTGCGCGGGCGCGGGTTTCTCAACTGCTAGACTCGGCACCGGAATAACTCAGGGGTATTTCCATGCTGTCCACGAACCGTCCGCGCCGTGTCGGCGCGTTTTGTTTTCCGGCGACGGCCGTCGTCGTTCCTGCGCCACTTTCGGCCGTCGCGCATCGGCCCGCGCGCTACGGGCCGGCCCCGTGGTAGCGGCGTGGCATTGACCTGACCGCGAACGGCGCCCGGGCTGGAATCCCAGCCAGGCTCATTGGGGACGCTGCGGCGCCGCCAACGGCGCGAACCGCGCCGCAACGGCCGGGGCATTGGCATGCATGATGCAGTCCCCGGGCGAGGTGGCCGGCGTCAATGCGCGCCGCCGCCGCACTGGCACGTCACGGGAGGGACGGTTCAACGCATACCTGGTCGAGCGCGAGCCGTTTACTGGCTTGTGGCCGCAACATCGTACTGAACCCGAGATGCGCCCGGATCGCGGCGACCGCCGCCGACTGTCGCAGGCTGCGTCATGTGCGCAATGCCCACGGCCGGTGCGATCTGGCCACGCGTTCCGCATTCGAGCCATCGAGGCGTGGGAAAAGATGCTGCGACGCGACGAGCGGTCTACCGAAGATCGCTTTTCCGGGTCGGCCGGGACGCGGGAGCATGAAGCGCACCCCGCGGCCCGCCGAATCCGATCAATTCGAACCGCAGCCACCCGGGTGTCACCGATGATCACGGCACTGCCGGCCGGGATGCAAACCGGCGGGGTGCGATGCTTGGCCAGAGTTACGCGCGCAGCTGTTGAAAGCGAGTGCGATTTTTCAGCGAATATCAAACGGGGGAATCAAAAATGTTGTCTTGGAAACTCATTCCATTTTTTTTGCTGCTGGCGGCCACTCTGGGCAGCGCCAGCGCGCAAACCAGCAATAACGCGGACACCTTCACCTACCAGGGCTATCTCAAACTCTCTGGAGAGCCCGTCGACGGCGTCTGTGATTTCCAGTTCAGCGTCCATGATGCGCTCACCAACGGATTCCAGATGGGCGTGTCACAAACGATTGCCGGCGTTCTGGTCACCGAAGGCGTCTTCAGCGCCCAGCTTCATATCTACGTTCCGGCGATTCCGCTCAGCATCTTCAACGGCCAGGACCGCTGGCTGCAGATCGCGG
The DNA here is from genome assembly GCA_946480705.1 of uncultured Lysobacteraceae bacterium. Next base: position 6,239 of record CAMLLF010000228.1, read on the forward strand.
TCAATGACTGTGCCGGCGGCTCGAGCTTTACCACGCTTGCCCCGAGGCAGGTGATTACGCCCGCGCCGTATTCGTCCTATGCGATCTATGCAGGTACCGCAGCGACCATCGGCTGGTACAGCATTTCGAATATGCCGCCCGGCTTTGCCGACGGTATCGACAACGACACGACCTATACCGCCGGTTCCGGCCTGACTCTCAACGGCACGCAGTTCAGCGTATCCGGCCTCGACTGGAACGCCCTGGGCAATGTTCCCGGCGGTTTTGCCGATGGTATCGACAACGACACCCTCTATACCGCGGGAACCGGCTTGAGCTTGAGCAGCAACCAATTCAGCATTTCAAATATCGGCTGGAACATGCTGAGCAACGTTCCTGCCGGGTTTGCCGACGGCGTCGACAACGACACCACGTACAGTGCCGGCGCAGGCCTGAATTTGACCGGGACGACGCTCAGCGTTCCTGCCAATACCTTCTGGAAGGCCGA
>CAMLLF010000229.1 GCA_946480705.1 uncultured Lysobacteraceae bacterium
ACCTGCACCATTGCGACGGCGCAGGCCGGCACGTACTACGTGAAGCTTCGCGGCTACAGCGCCTATTCCGGCGTCAGCCTGACCGGCAGCTACATGGCCGGCGGCGGTGGCGGCGGTCCGTTCACGAACACGACCGACTACACCATCCCGGATTCGAGCTCGGTCAGCAGCCCGATCGCGGTCAGCGGCCAGAGCGGCAACGGTTCGACCACGACGCAGGTCGCGGTCAACATCGTGCACACCTACCGCGGCGACCTGCAGATCGACCTGATCGCGCCGAACGGCACGAGCACGCGTCTGAAGAGCGGCAGCTCCAGCGACGGTGCGGACAACGTGGTCGCGACCTACAGCGTCAACACCTCGGGTTCGCCGCGCAATGGCACCTGGCAGCTCAAGGTGACCGACCTGTATTCGGGCGACACCGGTTACATCAATCAGTGGTCGATCCAGTTCTGAGCGCAATTACGAGTAAATGAACTCGGCGCGCGGCATGAAGCCCGCGCCGAACCTTCCGGCGGGATTGCCGGGAGTGGGCAGGACGCCCGACGGGACGTTCCGTAGCCGCGGCGGGTGCCGCGGTTACGGCTTCTTCCGAGCGGCAGGGGTTTGCCGGACCGAATTCCGAGCGCGGCCGTGGCGGCTGCCTCACGCATCGCGCGTCCAGCCGCGGCTGACGCGCAACCATCCTCGGAGGGGAGGAGCCCGGTTCACACGCAGTCTGCTGCGTGCCGTTCCGGTCTGGCGTGGTTCGTTACGGCCAACGCCATGCAATGTCGCCGGCGCACGGGCCGGCGTCAGTAACGGGAGAACCCTCGGCCGCCCCTGCGGCCGGGGGTTGCTTCGTTGGCGGGGCCGCTGCGACGAGCGGTGATTGCGGGACCAACCCTGCCGGCCGCTCGCGTCGCGAGCACCTGGCTGCCGCCTTGACCCAGGCGCTCCAAAGACGAAGGCGAAGCGCGCGCGTCAGCTTGCTTCGAAGCGGTTCGCGGTACGGTTCTTGCGGACCGTCTGCGGGTTCCAGATGCGGCCGTTCATGGCGATGTAGACGCCGTCGGGCGAGGACTGCAGCGCGCCGATCGCGCAGCCGATGTTGAACACGGCGTCGGAGCCCTGGAAGCGCGCGGGATTCAGCGCGCCGGTCAGCACGATGACCTTGCCGGAGACCGACTGCAGCACGCGCGCGGTCTCGACCATCGTGTCGGTGCCGTGCGTGACCAGCACGTGCCGGTGCGGCTGCTGCGCAATCGTGCGCCGGATGAGTTCGCGGTCGTCGTCGGTGATGTGCAGGCTGTCCTTGCGCAGGATCGGAATCACGTCGAACGCGAAAGCGACGCCGAGCTGGTGCAGCACTTCGCCGATGTACGGTGCGCCGATCTGATACTCGGACTTGTCGTCGAAATAGATCTTGTCGATCGTCCCGCCGGTCGTGACGATGCTGAGGTGATTCATCGAAGGGGCCTGGCCGTGGTGCGCCGGCGCATTATGCGGCGCGCCGACGTTCGCCTGCGTGGCTGGCATCGATGCGGCGCGTCGGTCCGAAACGCTATGCTCGGGGATCGTCGACGATTCAGGGGAAAGTCGCGTGACCGAGGTTCTGACCGATGCCGCGCCGCACGGCGTCACGGATACGCGCCGCGGCGCGGGCCTGTCGAAACGGCAGGCGCTCGTCGTCGCGCTGCTCGTCGGGCTCTGCGTGCTCGTCGTCCGCGCGCTCATGGTGTTCGCGTTCGGCAGCAGCACGCCGTTCTGGGACCAGTGGGGCGCGGAGTCGGCGCGGCTGTACCGGCCGATGCTGCTCGACCAGTTCGACGCCGCCGTGCTCTGGGAAGCCCACAACGAACATCGCATCGGACTGACCCGGCTCATCGCGATGGCGCTGTTCGAACTCAACGACCGCCAATGGGACTGCCGCGTCGCCGCCCTCGTGAATGCGTTCGTCTATGCGAGCGGCGCCGCGCTGCTCGCCGGCCTCGTTGCACGCCATGTGCAAAAGACGCGGGCCGTCGCGCTGTGCCTCGTCGTCGCGCTCGTCAGCCTGCTGCCGTACGGCTGGGAAAATGCCGTCTCGGGTTTCCAGGTCGGATTTCATTTGCTGTTCGCGCTGACGGTCGCGCTGCTCTGGGTCGTCGCGAGCCGCCCGGCAACCCGGGCGACGGCGCTCGTCGTCGTCGTGCTCGTCGCGCTGCTGCATTTCACGATCGCGAGCAACCTGTTCGTGCTCGCGGCCGCGATCGGCATCGCCGCGCTGCGCGGCATGACGCGCGATCTGCCGTGGCGCGCGGCCGCGGCGCTGGCTGCGCCGCTCGTCGCCGGTCTCGTCGTCGCGGTCGTCACGTTTCCGCGCGACGTGCCCAATCCGGTCGCCGCGACATCGGCAGAAGCGGTCTTCGACGCGTGGATGGTCATGGCGAACTGGCCGGCCGCGTTCCCGGCGGTCGTGCTGTTCGCGCTGCCGTGCGTGCTCGTGCTGACCGACCGGGTGCGCCGGCGCGAGTACCGGCCGATGGACGGTCTGTTCGCCGCCGTCTACGGCATCGGCGTACTCACCTGCGTCGCGGCCGCCTGGAACCGCGGTCACAACCTCATCGAAGTGACGTCGCGCTATGCCGACATGCTGGCGCTGGCCGGCGTCGCGCCGATCTATTTCGCGCTGACGCGATCGCGCGCCGCATCGCCGCTGCGCCGATGGAGCGGCGATGCGCTGGGCTTCGCGGCCGCGGCGACATTCCTCGTCGGCCTGGCCGTCTACAGCATCGGCCAATGGCCGCAGATGCAGCAGCGCCGCACCATGCTGGTCGCCGGCACCGGCCACGCGCGCGGCCATCTCGACGGCAACGCCAAGGCGCTGGAGGGCAAGCACCAGCTCTACGCGCTGTATCCGTTCCCGGGCCACATTCCCGATGCGCTCGACGATCCGCTGACGCGTGCGATCCTGCCGCTGTCGCTGTTCGCGCCCGGGCCGCGGCTGTCGCAGCAGTCAACCACGGCCTGCGCCTGGAGCGCGACCGGGCCCGATACCGACGGGCGTCCGGACGGCCGCATCGTCTGCGAAGGTCGCGAGACGCCGGGGCGCATCCGCGTCGGCCGTCTCACCGCGGTCGGCTATCGCGTGTGGCGGGCGCTCGATCTGCGTCCGCTGCCGGAACTGCGGCCGGCGGCTTTCGTCAGTCCGCAAGCCGGCGAAACCTGTTCGCTCGACATCGTGAATCTCGACTGGGTGCCGGCGAACAAGCGCCTGTATTTCGACTACTTACCGGCCGTGCGCCTGATCGGCTGGAGTATTCACAAGGGCGCCGCGCCCGATGCGCCGCTCGAATTCATGCTGTCTTCGCCGGACGGCGCGTACGCGCTGCGCGCTTCAGTGAATGCGGTTCGTCCCGAGCTGGAAATGTTCCACAAGGACCCTGCACATACGCGCGGCGGTTTCGATTTCGACATCGACGCCGCTGCCGTGCCGCCGGGAAATTATCGCGTGCTCATGCGGCGCGGCGACGCGCCGTTCTGCGATTCGCAGGTGACCGTGAACATCGCGCGCGCGACCGACGCGCGCCTGCTGTATTGAACGAAGGCGCTGCGCGGCGTCAGTCGGATGGTTCGCTCGTGACGGCCAGCAGCGACGCCGGCACCCGCGTGGTCAGCCAGACGCCGTTGTCCGCGCGAAAGAACGGCAGCCCCAGCGCGAGCGCGCCGGCGACATCGATGCGCAGCACGACAGGCTTGCCGTGGCGCGCGCCGACGGCGCGAGCGGTTGCGATATCGGCCGACAGATGCACGTGGCGGCGCGATCGCGGCCTGAGTCCTTCGCGCAGGATCGCATCGAGAAAGCGCGTCGCGGTGCCGTGATACAGCGGCGGCGGCGCGGCGACCGGAACGAGGTCGATTTCGACTTCGGCCGAGTGGCCCTGCGCCGCACGCACGCGCAGCCCGTCCTCGCTCAGCGTGAAGCGGCGCTTGTCGTTGTGCGCGACGACGCGGTCGAAGTCGGCGCGCGCGATCGGCTTGCCGCTCGCGGCGGCGCGGGCGAGCAGCGTGCCGATGTCGGCCCAGCCCTGTGTGTCGAGCGTCAGGCCGATCGCGCCGGGATCGTGGCGCAGTACGAGACTCAGCAACCGGCTCACGCCGACGAGATGCTTCGGAAGGTCGTCGCTCATCGGCGGCAGCGGTGACGCGGACGCTCAGGCGTCGCGTGCCAGCCGCGCATCGTCGTCGGCCTGCGCGACCGGCGCGCCGGTGCAGCCGGCGACGAAGCGTCGCGCGGCGGCGCAGGCGCGCTCGTCGTTCTCGTGCGCGAGCGACCATGCGGCCTGGCGCAGCAGCAGCGCGGCGGCGAAATGACGTGCGAGCGCGAGCGCGAGTTCGCGCGCGGCGGCTTCGAGGCGTTCGGGCTGCGCGGCGAGCGCCGCAAGCCGCGCTGCGAGTTCGTCCGCGCCGGCGCGCAGCGCTGCCGCGGCAGGCTGCAGGCCGGTCGCGTCGACCGTCTGCAGCAGCGCATCGAACGCCGCCTGCCACGCGCCGAAGGCGGCCGGGTTGCGCAGCACGCGCAGCACGTCGAGCGACAGCACGTTCGTCGTGCCTTCCCAGATCGGCAGCACCTGCGCATCGCGCAGCAGCTGCGGCAGGCCGCTGTCCTCGATATAGCCCGCGCCGCCGAGGCATTCGATCGCCTCGGAGCACAGCGCCACGGCGAGCTTGCCGGTCCAGAGTTTCGCGAGCGGCGTCAGCAGGCGCAGCAGCGCCGCCTCGTCCGCGTCGGCCTTGCCGTGCTGCGCGCGGCCGAGCAGCTCGGCCACATGGAAGGTCAGCTGGAACGCCGCCTCGAAATCCGCCTGCATGCCGCCGAGCGTGGTCTGGTGCAGCGGATGCTCGATCAGCAGCCGTCCGAACGCGCGGCGCCGCGTCGCATAGTCGCGCGCGAGCGCGATCGCCCGGCGCATCGTCGCGATCGCGCAGACCGCGTTCCAGCTGCGCGTCACGTTGAGCATCGGCGCGATCGCGCGCACGCCGTGACCGACGCCCGCGACCGGCGTGCCGGGAACGCCGAGCAGTTCCGTCTCCGCGCTCGGCAGCTCGCGCGTGCCGAGCTTCGGCTTGAGCCGGTTGATCGCGAGATTGCGCCAGCGTCCGTCGGCATCGCGCGGTTCGAGGTAGAACAGGGTCAACGCATCGGCACCGTCGCCGGCTCCGTCGATGCGCGCCAGTGCGAGCGCGGTGTCGGCCTGCACGGCCGAGGTGAACCACTTGCGGCCGTAGAGCCGCCAGCGGCCCGATTCGTCGCTGCGCGCGACCGTCTCGCTGTTGCCGACGTCCGAGCCGCCCGGCGTTTCGGTCATCCACTGGCCCGAGATCCAGAAGGTTTGCGGATCGCGGCTCAGATACCGCGGCCAGGCGCGCGCGAGGAGTTCGGTATTTGCGGCGGCCTTGAGGCAGGTCGCGGCGCCGTCGGTCATCGCGAGCGGGCACGTGAAGAACGCGCTCGCGACGTGATGCAGGTACACCATCGCGAACTGGTGCACGCGCGCGTGCTCGGCATAGGTGTCTTCGTGCCCCGCGGCGACCAGGCCGAAGCGCGCCGCGATCTCGCGCGATTCGTGCCAGGCCGGCGTCAGTTCGATGCGATCGATGCGGCGTCCCTGCGAATCCCACTGTGTCAGGACGGGCTCCGGCGCGCTGCGTTCGCGCGCGCGGCGCCACGCGTCGGCAGCGTGTGCGCCGAGTTCATCGAGTTCCGGCGCGATTCCCTCGCGCATCGCAGCCGGAAGGCTGCGCGCGAGCTGCGAACGCAGCACGCGATCGTCGCGATACTGATTGCCGAGTTCGGCGGCGCTCTGGATGAAGGTCATGCGGCAGTCTCCTCAGGCGCGCGGCGTGCGCTTGTAGCCGCGCGCGCCCCAGCCGAGCGCGGCGATCAGCGCGAGGCACAGCACGATTTCGACGAGCGCCAGCGCGCGGACGCGCGGCTCGCCCCAGGCGGCGACGACGCCGTGACAAAAGTAGAACAATCCCAGAATACCGACCCAGAGCAGCGCGCGGCCGACGCTGCGCCGCAGCGCGATCAGCGGCAGCAGCAGCGGCACGACGGTCAGCGCGATCGCGAGCAGCGGCGAACCGTTCAGCGGCGGCGCGAGCCAGCCGTGCCAGAGCAGATGCAGCAGCACGAGGCCGGCCCAGATCGCGAGTCCGAGATGGCGCGGCGTCATGGCGCGGCTCCGAGGCGGCGGGCGACATCGGCCACGCGCCGGCCGAGCGCGCGTGCGAGGTCGCGCTCGACCTCGCTGATCGCGCGGTCGCCGCCGCTGCCGGCGACGTGGCTCGCGCCGTAGGGCGTGCCGCCGTCGCGCGTCGCCGACAGTCCGCGTTCGGTGAACGGCACGCCGACGATCAGCATGCCGTGATGCAACAGCGGCAGTTGCATCGACAGCAGGGTCGACTCCTGCCCGCCGTGCTGCGTGCCCGTGGACGTGAACGCCGCCGCGGGCTTGCCGACGAGCGTGCCCGAGGCCCACTCGGCGCCGGTGCCGTCGAGAAAATGCTTGAGCGGTGCGGCCATGTTGCCGAAGCGCGTCGGACTGCCGAGGATGAGTCCGGCGCAGTCGCGCAGATCCTCGCGCGTGGCGTACGGCGCGCCGGCTTCGGGTTCGGGCGGCGGCACGTCCGCGATGGGCTCCGGGCGCTCGCCGCACTTGGTTTCGACG
>CAMLLF010000230.1 GCA_946480705.1 uncultured Lysobacteraceae bacterium
CACGATCGCCCTGAACAAGCGCGCCCGCTACGACTACCACATCGACGACCGCTACGAGGCCGGCCTCGCGCTGCAGGGCTGGGAGGTCAAGAGCATCCGCGCCGGGCGCATCAATTTCGGCGACGCCTATGCGCTGATCAAGGCCGGCGAACTCTACCTGTTCGGCGCGCAGATCACGCCGCTGATCCAGGCCTCGACCCACGTCGTCGCCGACGACCGCCGCACGCGCAAGCTGCTGCTGCACCGCGAAGAGATCGACAAGCTGATCGGCGCGGTCGAGCGCAAGGGTTACACGCTGATCCCGACCGCGCTCTACTGGAAGAACAACCGCGTGAAAGTCGAGATCGGCCTCGCGCGCGGCAAGCAGGAGCACGACAAGCGCGACACCGAAAAAGAACGCGACTGGAACCGCGAGAAGCAGCGCACGATGCGTGCGCACAATCGCGACGCCTGATTCGCAGCGCTTCGCCGCGAAACGCCACGCGGAACAATCCACTCGTGCAAGTTGACGCGCGCAGCGGCGGCCGCGCCTCGCGCGCGGCGCGTTCGCGCCGGAACAAAACCGAGGAACGTCGCGCTCCGCGCCGCATTTCACGCCGCCTGCGCAGGCGCTGGCATAACGCTTGCGCCGCCCGATGACCTGCAATCCGCAGTAGTCCATCGGAGACACGGCCATGACCGCACCGAAGAAAGTCCAGAGCAGCGACCTCAACCTCGATCCGATCAGCGGCGCGACCGGCGCGCATCCGGTCGGCACTGGCCTCGGCGCAGCCGCCGGCGGCGCGGCCGCGGGCGCAGCGATCGGCACCGTCGCCGGCCCAGTCGGCACCGCGGTCGGCGCGGCCGCGGGCGCGATCGTCGGCGGCCTCGCCGGCAAGGGCGTCGCCGAGGCAATCGACCCGACCGCCGAAGACGCGTACTGGAGCGAGGTCTATCGCACGCGGCCCTATGTCGTCGCCGACACGCCCTACTCCGTCTACGCGCCGGCCTATCGCTACGGCTGGGAGTCGCGCGAACGGTTCGGCGACCGCAGCTGGAGCGACAGCGAAGCCGAACTCGCGCGCCGCTGGGCCGACACGCCGTATGCGTCGACGCTCGGCTGGGACAGCGCCTCGCCCGCGGTCCGCGACGCGTGGGATCGTGCGACGGGGCGGCGTGTGGTGCGGTGAGCGGGGAAGCGGAATGGAGAATCGGGAATCGTGAGCGCGGAGCCAGGCGAGCCGTTCGATGGCGCTGCTTCGCACGAGCAACGCTCGCCTCCGCTTGAACCGCGCGCCCGCGTCACCATTTCGCAACCCGTGCCGGCAACGTGCTAGCATCGCCAGTCCCCGGGGGTGTCACGGCTTCGACGGGGGTAGTGAGATAGTTGGGTGCATGCCGAGGGGGCAGCTTTCCTCGTTAATCCAGCGGCAAACAATCAGACGCCAACGACGACGTCTACGCTCTGGCCGCTTAAGGCCTAGCCCCGAACCCACCTGTGCCTGTGCTCGTGGATGTAGGGTCACTATCACAGGATCGTCGTGCCCCGCCACCTGTCGGTGCTCGATTAAAACTTACGGGCTGGTCCACCGGTGCGCTTTGCACACCGTGCTGCCGGCGGACGAGATTCAACGGTGAGCTAAGCATGTAGTACCTGGCGTCAAACGCCTTCGGACGCGGGTTCAATTCCCGCCACCTCCACCAATTCAAGGCCCCGCTTTCGCGGGGCCTTTTCTTTTCGAATCACTCCGTGTCACGCAGTCCACTTAAACCCCGCTTCCGGCGGGGTTTTCTTTTTGCGCGTGTCACCGAGCAGTCACCCGGCGTCCGTCGAGTTACCGCCACACTGACGGGAGCTCGTGCGTCGACTAGCCCGCCGCCGAGGCTGTTCAGTCCTGGCCGCCGGGAACTGAACCGGTGCAGCCGCGCTGGCGCGGTCGTGGTCGTCCTCCCGTACGCTACCTTCGCGATGCAGATCACGAGCCATTGTCGGTAAAGGCGCTGGCGCATTTCTTCGGCGCCGCAAAGCCGGCCCCGGGAGTTCGCGTCCGATCGCCGACAGACGACATTGCTGGGCCTCTTGCAATTGCCTCGCAGAGTCAATATGATGATCATCATATGAAACGCTCTTCCACCCGTTCCAAGGAAGCCACCCACGAGCGCATCGTCGATGTGGCGGCTCGTGCCATCCGCGGCAGCGGCTACCACGGCACCGGCGTCGCCGACATCATGAAGGCCGCCGGCCTGACCCACGGCGGCTTTTATGCTCACTTCCTCTCGCGCGACGCCTTGCTCGCAGAGGCGGCCGACCGCGCTGGCTTCGAAAGCGTGCAGTCGCTGGAGCGTCTGGCCGCAGGTTCGTCGGGGCCGCAGGCACTGCAGGCGATGATCCAGGGATACCTCTCCAAAGGCCATTTGGAAGGTGTCGAGACCGGCTGCCACGTCGCCGCGCTCGGTTCCGAAATGCCACGGCAAGCACCCGGAGTGCGGCACGCGGCGACCCGCCGACTCAAGGAAACAATCGATCTGATCGCACGGCAGTTCCCGGACTGGGGTCAGCCGGCCGCGCACGAGCGCGCCCTCGTCACGTTGGCGACGATGGTCGGCACGATCGTGTTGGCGCGCGCGGTCGACGATCCCAAATTGTCCGACGCGCTGCGCGAAGCAGCCCTCAAACACCTCGATCCGACTTCCCGGTAATGCGGTGGTGTCGCCGCGATTTCTTTCGCCTATCAATATGACGGTCGTCATACCAACGCCCGCTTTCACGCACGTAGAGGCACAGTCAATGAACTCCAAAGGAAAGGTTGCTCTGGTCACCGGCGCGTCGTCGGGCATCGGTGAAGCGATCGCGCAGCGCCTGTTCGCTGCCGGCTACCAGGTCTACGGCACCAGCCGCCGCGGTGGCGTGTCCGGCCAGCGCTCGTTCGAGATGCTGCCGCTGGATGTGACCAGCGACTCCTTGGTGGCGGCGGTGGTGAGTGAACTCATTCGTCGCGAAGGCCGCATCGATCTGCTGGTGAACAACGCCGGCTTCGGCACCGCGGCCGCCGGCGCCGAAGAAAGCTCCATCGAGCAAGCCAAGACGATCTTCGAAACCAACTTCTTCGGCATGGTGCGCATGACCAAGGCGGTCGTGCCGCATATGCGCCGGCAAGGCAGTGGCCGGATCGTCAACATCAGCTCCGTGCTCGGCTTCCTGCCAATGCCCTATGGCGCGCTGTACTCCGCAAGCAAGCACGCGGTCGAGGGCTACTCCGAATCGCTCGACCACGAACTGCGCAGCCGCGGGGTCCGCGTGTCGACGATCGAACCGGCCTACACGCGCACGCAGTTCGATGCCAACGCGATCGCGGCCGATGCTCCAATTGTCGAATACGGGACGGTGCGTGCGCACGTCGACGCGGTGACCAAGCAACTGTTCACCAAAGCCGACGATCCCGCGGTCGTGGCCGACGCGGTGCTGCGAGCGGCCACCGCCGAACGTCCGAAGCTGCGTTACACCGCCGGCAAGCGAGCCAAGCTCCTGAGCTTCCTGCGTGCCTTCGCGCCAGCGTCTGCGGTCGATTCCGGCATCCGCAGGAACCTGCGCCTGCATCAGCTGCCGGCGGAGTAACTGCCATGACCCTTGCCAGCTCGCCGTCACTCGCCTCCGACTCGGTTCGCGGCCGCGCCGCCCTGTTCGCCGCTTGCGTTGTCTCGGCGCTGGTACTCGGCGCCTGCACCGCGAAGTCCGGCGCCGATCCGCGCACTGAACCGACCCTGGTGCGCACTTCGCTCGTGCACGACGCCGGCGCGGCCTCGCGCGCTTTCACTGGTGTGGTCGCCGCCCGGATCCAGAGCGATCTGAGCTTTCGCGTACAGGGTAAGCTGCTCGAACGCTTCGTCGACACCGGCCAGACAATCACCAAGGGGCAGCGCCTAGCGCACATCGATCCGGCCGACCTTGACCTGGCCGCGCATGCCCAGCTGGAAGCCGTCGCGGCAGCTCGCGCGTTGGCCAGGCAGACGGCGGCCGATGAGGCACGTTATCGGAACTTGCGCGAGCGCGGCGTCATCTCGGCGTCCGCCCACGACCAAGCCAAGGCCGCGGCCGACGCCGCTGCCGCCCAGTTGCGCGCTGTCGAGGCGCAGGCCACCGTGGCGCGCAACGCCAGCAGCTATGCCGTGCTGTTGGCCGACGCTGACGGCGTGATCACGGAAACGCTGGCGGAGCCGGGCCAGGTCATCGGTGCCGGCCAGGTCGTCGTGCGCGTCGCGCATGCCGGGCCGCGCGAGGCGATCGTGCAGCTGCCGGAAACGCTCCGCCCGGCGCTCGGCTCGGTCGGGCACGCCACGCTGTTCGGCAACGACGCCCAGAGCGTGCCGGCGCGGCTGCGGCAGCTCTCCGACTTGGCCGATCCGCTGACCCGCACCTTCGAGGCCCGCTACGTGCTCGGGGGTGCGTTGGCCGAGGCGTCACTCGGTACCACGGTGACCGTCCGCCTCGCTCCGGCGAGCGCTGCTGCGCCCCAGTCGCTCGAGATTCCGATCGCCGCCCTGCTAGACGCGGGCAAAGGTCCGGGCGTGTGGGTCGTCGAGGGCGAACCCCCTCGCGTTGCGTGGCGACCGGTCAGCGTCGTACGCATGGACGAAGAGCACGCGTACATCGGCGGGCAGATCGCCCAAGGCGAGCGCATCGTCTCCCTCGGCGCGCACCTGCTACGCGAAGGCCAGCCTGTTCGTGTGGCCGATGAGGCCGCCGCCCTGGCCGCGAGCGTGCAACCGTGAGCGAGGGCCGTTTCAATTTGTCTGCGCTTGCGGTCCGGGAGCGGTCGATTATGTTTTTTCTCATCATCCTGGTGTCCATCGCCGGGCTGGGCGCTTTCTTCCAGCTCGGCCGCGCCGAGGATCCGGCTTTCACCATCAAGATGATGACGATCGTCACCGCGTGGCCGGGCGCCACGCCGCAGGAAATGCAAGACCAGGTCGCGGAGAAACTGGAAAAGCGTCTACAGGAGTTGCGCTGGTATGACCGCGCCGAGACCTACACCCGGCCGGGCCTCGCCTTCACGCTCCTGACCTTGCGCGACAACACCCCGCCTTCGGCGGTGCAGGAAGAGTTTTATCAGGCGCGCAAGAAGGTCGCCGATGAGGCGGTGAACCTGCCGCCGGGCGTAATCGGCCCGATGGTCAACGACGAATATGCGGACGTCACCTTCGCGCTGTACGCGCTCAAGGCCAAGGGCGTGCCTCAGCGAGCGCTGGTGCGTGACGCGGAATTGATGCGCCAGCGCCTGCTGCACGTGCCCGGCGTCAAGAAGGTCAACATTGTCGGCGAGCAAGCCGAGCGCATCTTCGTGGAGTTCTCCCACGAGCGCCTGGCGACCTTGGGCGTCGGCCCGCAGGACGTGTTCGCAGCGCTCGCCAGCCAGAACGTGCTGACACCGGCGGGCTCGATCGAAACCCGAGGGCCGCGCGTGTTCGTACGCGTGGACGGCGCCTTCGACCAGCTGCGGAACATCCGCGACACGCCGGTCGTATCGCAGGGACGCACCCTGAAGCTGTCCGACGTGGCCGAAGTGACCCGCGGCTACGAGGATCCGGCGACCTTTCTCATCCGCAACGGCGGCGAGCCAGCGCTTCTGCTGGGCGTTGTGATGCGCGAAGGATGGAACGGCCTGGACCTGGGCACGGCGCTCGAGAAAGAGGTCGGCGCCATCAATGCCGAATTGCCCTTGGGCATGGGCCTGGTCAAGGTGACCGACCAGGCGGTCAACATCAGCTCGGCCGTCGACGAGTTCATGGTCAAGTTCTTCGTCGCGCTGCTGGTGGTGATGCTGGTGAGCTTCATCAGCATGGGCTGGCGCGTGGGCTTGGTCGTCGCCGCGGCCGTGCCGCTGACGCTCGCGATCGTGTTCTTCGTAATGGCCGCGACCGGCAAGAATTTCGATCGCATCACGTTGGGCTCCCTGATCCTCGCGCTGGGCCTGCTGGTAGACGATGCGATCATCGCCATCGAGATGATGGTGGTGAAGATGGAGGAAGGCTACGACCGCATCGCGGCCTCGGCATACGCCTGGAGTCACACCGCGGCCCCAATGCTGTCTGGCACGTTGGTGACCGCCGTGGGCTTCATGCCCAACGGCTTCGCGCGATCGGCCGCTGGCGAATACACCGCCAACATGTTCTGGATCGTGGGCATCGCGTTGATCGCCTCCTGGGTGGTGGCTGTCGTATTCACGCCGTATCTGGGCGTCAAGCTGCTTCCGGATTTCCCGAAGGTCGAAGGCGGCCACGCGGCGATCTACAACACGCCGCGCAACAACCAGTTCCGTGCGGTGCTTGGCCGCGTCATCGCGCGCAAGTGGCTGGTCGCCGCCGCCGTGGCCGGGCTCTTCGTGCTGTCCTTGCTCGGCATGGGTTTGGTGAAGAAGCAGTTCTTCCCGATCTCCGACCGTCCCGAAGTACTCGTCGAGGTCCAGATGCCGTACGGCACCTCGATCTCGCGAACCAGCGAGGCCACCGCCAAAGTGGAAGCCTGGCTGGCACAGCAGAAAGAGGCTCGCATCGTCACTGCCTACGTCGGCCAAGGCGCCCCGCGCTTCTTCTTCTCGGTGGGCCCGGAACTGCCGGACCCGTCCTTCGCGAAGATCGTCATCCGCACTGACAACCAGGAAGAACGCGAGGCCTTGAAGCACCGGCTGCGCCGCGCCGTCGCC
>CAMLLF010000231.1 GCA_946480705.1 uncultured Lysobacteraceae bacterium
GCGTGATCGTCGAAGGCATGCAGCCCGGGCTCGCCTACGAAATCCGTCTCGTCGACGACAGCGGCGGCGAAGCCGAGCGGCTCGACGAGAACCTGTGCCCGGTTCCGGTCTGCCCGGCCGACTACCGGAATCCCTGACGGCGCGCGGCGCCGCGGATGTTCGACAAGGAACGGTCGCCGCCGCGTCGCGCGGCGGCGCACCGCGATGGATCGATTTGCGGGGAGGATCAGCCATGACCACCGTTTCATGCACATTCGGCGCGCCGACGTCCGGCGCGCGCGTTTCATCCACGCACGCGCACCGGCGTTTCGTCGCGCCGGCCGCGGCCGTCGGGGCGCGGTGATGCCGGACCCTGGGGGACGGCGGAGAGGCCCGCGCCGGGCCCGACCTCCGATGCCCCGGCCGCGGCCGTCGTCGGACTGGCCGCGCTGTTCGCGGCGACGGTCGCGACGGCGCAGAGCAGCTGGCGCATCGACAACATCAGTCCGGCCAGTTCCGATCGCGACGGCAGCGATCCGAACAGCGCAAGCGGCGGACGCGTCAACAAGATCGCAACGCATCCGACGAGCAACCAGATCTATTTCGCGGCCAGCGAATGGGGCGGCCTGTTCCGCACCGGGGATGCGGGCCGCAACTGGGCCTACGTGCCCGGACATCGCCCCCAGGCGCTCTGGGACGTGAAGTTCAATCCGTCGAATGCGCTCGTGCTCGTGGCGACCTCGCGCTACGACGGCAAGACCACGCCGGATTCCGGCATCAGTGTCAGCCGCGACGGCGGTGTGACGTGGTCGGTTCCGGCGACGGCGCGTCCGGCCGTCGGCGACTGCCGCTTCGCGGTCGATCGCACGGAGCCCGAAGGCTTCGGCATCGCGTTCGATCCGGCGAATGCGAATCGCATCTACGTCGGCACGGGCTGCGGCATCGCGATCAGCACCGACAACGGCCTGACCTGGGACTTCGTGGATCCGACGCCGGCGACGCCCGGCGGCTCGCGCGTCTGGGACGTCGAGGTGCATCACGGCGTCGTCGACGTCTGCGGCGCCGATGGCCACCAGCGTTCGAGTGACAACGGCGCGACGTTCGTCGCGGGCGCGGTCGAGGTCGGCGGCACGTGCTCGCTCGCCGCGTCGCCCGACGAGGCCAATGTGATATTCCGCGTCGTCGGCACGCAGATCTTCGAGAGCCGCGACGGCGGCGCGAGCTGGCCGACGACGTTCACGAACCCGGGCCCGCAGGGGCGCATTCCGTTCGTCAAGGTGAACGACCGGCCGGGCGCCGCGTTCGATCTGTGGTTCGGCGACACGCAGCTGTTCCGCGCCGCGTGCACGACGCCGGCGAACACGGGTTCGACCGCGCAGCGCTGTCCCGCAAGCGGCGGCTGGAGCAACGCGCAGAACGGCAGCCATTGGGATGTCGGCGACATCGTGTTCAATCCGGCCGGCGGCGTCGGTGCCTGCCCGACGCTGTTCTCCAACGACGGCGGCATCTATTTCAACCAGCGCACGGGCGCGGACTGCCACGATCCGCGCTGGGAACAGCCGACGACGTCGGTCAGCGCGCTGTGGCTCTGGGACATGGACGGAAACGAGCGCGCGAACCTCGGCGAGGAAGGCGTGTATCTGGGTCAGCAGGACTCCGGCGCGTTCGGCACGCGCGACGGCGGCAAGAGCACGCTCGACTGGAACAGCCCGAGCTGCTGCGACGTGTTCGACGTCGAAGCCGAAGCCGCGCGCGTGGTGTATTCGATCTGCTGCTTCAACGGCGGGCGCGCGACGCGCCTGTTCCTCGACGACGACAGCATGGACGGCGGCAGCGAAATTCCGACGTATCCGCCGGGCAATCTGCGCAGTTTCCAGGACCAGGGATCGCTGACGCACTACGCCGCGAACAGCTACGCGGTGGTCACGAGCGGCGGCGTGTTCTTCACGACCAACATCGGCGCCGGCACGGTCACCTGGCAGTCGCTCGGCACCGGCGCGCCCGCCGATGCCTGCGGCATCGTGCCTTCGCGTGCCGGCGCCACGGCGGTGTTCTATCTGCGCGGCGGCAATTGCTCGGTCGGCGGCACCGGCTCGCTGTGGCGGCACGACGGCGCCACGACGACCGGCGCGTGGACCCAGGTGCGGCGCAACGGCGTCAGCCAGTTCGGCGTATTGGCGATCGACCGCAACGACGCCAATCACATCGTGGCGAGCGATCTCGCCGCGGCTGCGCCGCAGATGGTGCGCAGCACCGACGGCGGCGCGAGCTGGGCGGCGCTCGCGGGCATCGACGCGCTGCTGACCGGCAACGGCGCGTTCGTCGCGGAAGTGCAGCAGGGCCCGGGCGGCGGCGGCTATCCGCAGGCATCGCTTGCCGCGATCAGTCCGCTCGATCGCAATGTCTTCGTCGTCGGCGGCCAGGATTCCGGGCTGTACTACTCGGCCGACGCGGGCGCCAACTGGACGCTGCTGACCGATCCGGTCAGCAACGCGAGTCTGCGTCCGCACATTTCGCGGCCGCTGTTCGCGCATTTCGAGACGCTCGGCAGCCAGCGCAGCAATTTATACATTGGCGCACGCGGCCGCGGCGCGTGGCGCATCGCGATCGATCAGGAGAATCGCTGGGCCGGCGCGATCTGGCGCGGCACCGGCGCGGCGTGCAGCGGCGAGAGCTGCCGGGGCTGGCAACGGCTCGACAACAACATCCGCACGACCGATATCGCCGCGGCGTCGGACCGGCTGTATCAGCTGCACTACGACGGCGCGATCTGGCGCTCGACCGGCGCGGCCTGCACCGGCGAGAACTGTCCCGGCTGGCAGCGGCTCGACAACAACGCCCGCAGCATCGCGATCGTCGCCGGCGGCAGCAATCTGTTCCAGCTGCACAACGACGGCACGATCTGGCGCTCGACCGGCGGCGCCTGCAGCGGCGAGAGCTGCCCGGGCTGGCAGCGGCTCGACAACAACCCGGCAACCGTCGCGATAGCCGCCGGCGGCGCCAAGCTGTTCCAGCTGCACCGCGACGGGCGGATCTGGGAATGGACCGGCCAGCCCTGCGCCGGCGACAGCTGCCCGCACTGGCGCCAGCTCGACAACAACCCGCGCACGACCGCGATCTGGACGACGAATGGGCAATTGTTCCAATTGCACGCGGACGGACGCATCTGGCGCTCGACCGGCGCGGCCTGCGCCGGACAGAGCTGTCCCGGCTGGACGCTGCTCGACAACAACCCGGCGACGGCCGATCTCAGCGTCAACGGCGGCACGCTGTTCCAGCGCCATCGCAACGGCATGATCTGGCGTTCGACCGGTGCCGCCTGCGCGGGCGAGAGCTGCCCCGGCTGGCAGCGTCTCGACAACAACCCGCGCACCGGCGCGATCGCCGGCGGCGTCTATCAGGATCACCACGACGGACGCATCTGGCGCGCGACCGGCACGCCGTGCAGCGGCGAGAGCTGCCCCGGCTGGACGCTGCTCGACAACAACCCGCGCAGCAAATTCAGCCTCGCGGCCGACGGCGACGACGCGCGCGTCTATCAGCTGCATGCGCCGAAGCTGTATCAGCTGCACAGCAACGGCGCGATCTGGCAATCGATCGGCGGCGCCTGCAGCGGCGAGTCCTGTCCGTCGTGGCAGCGGCTCGACAACAATCCGCAGACGCGCGCGATCGCCGCGAGCGGCGGCAAGGTGTATCAATTGCATGCCGGCGGGCGCATCTGGCGCTCCACCGGCCGGCCCTGCGCCGACGAGAGCTGCCCGGGCTGGGAACTGCTCGACAACAATCCGCGCACGGTCAAGATCGTGTCGTCGGCCGGGCAGTTGTTCCAGCTGCACAACAACGGACAGATCTGGCGCTTCACGGGACGCACCTGCAGCGGCGAGAGTTGTCCGGGCTGGGTGAGACTCGACAACAACGCGGCGACGCGCGACATCGTCACCGGCGGCGGCCAGCTCTATCAATTGCACAATGGCGGTCGCATCTGGCGCTGGACCGGCGTCAACTGCAATGGCGAATCGTGCCCGGGCTGGACGATGCTCGACAACAATCCGCGCACGGCTCGCATCGCCGCGGGCGGCGGACTGCTGCATCAGCTGCACAGCGACGGCAAGATCTGGACGCACACCGGCGTCGCCTGCACGAACGAGTCCTGCCCGGGCTGGCGCATGATGGACAACAACCCGCGCACGACCGACCTCGTTGCGGGCGGCCGCGAGCTGTACCAGCGGCACAGCGACGGCCGCATCTGGGAATCGACCGGCGTCGCGTGCACGGGGACCTCGTGCCCGGGCTGGAGAATGCTCGACAACAATCCGCGCACGCGCGCGCTGGCCGGCGCCGGCGGCCTGCTCTATCAGCTGCACGACAACGGCGCGATCTGGCGCAGCGACGGCCGCAGCTGCAGCGGCGAATCGTGTCCGGGCTGGGCGCGGCTCGACAACAATTCCCGGACGGTTGCAATCGTGTCCGCCGAAGACTGACGACGTGACGCGAGCGGAATGAGTGCCGGCGGCGCGTCTCGACGCGCCGCCGGCACTGTCCGTTTCAGTACGACGCGCGTCGCGACCAGAACGCGCGATGCGCGAAGCGCACCGGCCCCGCATACGTATCGCGCAAGCGGTTCCGATAGTGCGCATGGACGGCGCGCATCTCGCCGGCAAACGCCGCGTGCGCCGCGATCGCGTCGTCACGCGCGATCGCATTCGCCGCACTCTCGGCCGACGCCAGCGCGTGAAAGAGGCCCTGCGACGCGACCGGATCGAACGACAGCCCGGCGTCGCCGATCGCGAGAAACCCGGTCGCGCCGTGCGCGCCGGCTCCGCCGTCGAGCACGGCGCTGCCGGCCGGCCGCGCGTGCACGGCCGCATCCGACGCGTCGGGCAGCACGTCGGCGAGCACCGCGAGTCGGCGCGCCTTCGCGAGCAGATTCGACGCGACCCGAAGCGTGCGCAGTTCGGCATCGCCGGCATCGAGATGAAACGCGAGCACGCGTCGCCCGTCGGGAACGCGCACGCTGTACCACCAGCCGTTGTCGTCGGCGCCGATGCGCGTGCACCGGTCGTCGTCGTCCGGATCGGCCGGCAGGTACGCGTGCAGGCAGATCAGTTCGTCCTCGACGCGGCGCGCGATGCCGAGCTGGCGCGCGATCGCGGCGCTGCGGCCGGTCGCGTCGATCAGCAGCGGCGCGCGGTGAACATCGCCGCGCGCACCGCCGGCAACCGTCCATCGATCACCGTCGCGCGCGATCCGCAGCGTGCCGGCGTCATCGAGGAGCACCGCACCGGCCGCGACGGCCGTATCGCGCAGATCGCGATCGAAGCGGTTGCGGTCGAGGTGCCAGCCCGGGCCGTTCGGGTCGCGCAGATGATCGAACCAGACCGGCTCGTCGCTGTCCCACTGCGACACGGTCGCGCCGCGCTCGGCGTGGCCGGCGGCGGCGAAGCGTTGCCAGGCGCCGCAGCGCTGCAGCACTACGCGTGCGGCACCGGGCAGCGATTCGCCGATGCGCGGCGCCGTTGCCGCGTCGCGCAGCGGCGCACGATCGAGCAGCAGTACGCGGCGCTGCGGACACAGACGGCAGGCCAGCGCCGAGCCCGCAGGCCCGGCGCCGACGACGATCGCGTCCCACTCGCCGTCGCTCACGCGCGATCGGGCCCCTGCGTCGGCGTGCCGAGCATCGCGATCTTGCGCATGGTCGTGTCGGTCGCCACGCGTTCGGCCTCGCTCATGTCCTTGCCGCCGCGGTCCTCGACCTGCATCACCGGCGGGAAGTCCGGATCGTCGGCGATGCCCGGCCGCACTTCGACGATGCCCTGCCGGTCGAAGTGCTTGACCATGTTCACGAGCTGGTTCGAATAGCCGACGCCGAGCGTGCGGTCCCAGTCCGAGCGGTCGTTGAACGCGGCCAGGCGCTGGTCGCGCGGCAGCTTGAGATTCATGACCTTTCGGTAATTTTCCATACTGAGCACCTGGTTCGGCACGCGCGCGGGCCAGAACGTCGGTAGGTAAGGATCGTAGTTCGGCTGATAGCCCGAGCGGCAGCTCGCCGTGTCGGTCTGCCAGGGAATCGCCATCCAGCGCGTGATGGATCCGGGGAACTGCGCGTAGAGCGGACCGTTGTAGGACGTCGCCTCGCCCGGCGTCAGCGTCGTGCCGTAGTCGGGCTCGGGGTTGTCCTTCGCGCGATGCCGCCAGCGATACGGTTCGAGATACATGGTCGCGTGGCGCACGGGCCAGGTCATCTCGCAGCCCGGATGAAACGCGTCGGCGAGACAGAATTCCAGCGCGGCGCGATCGAGCATTGCCGGCTGTTCGGCGACCGGCACCTGATCGATGCTGCGCGGCGGCTCGGCCGCGGAGTCGTAGTCGGAAATGAAATTCCCCTCGGCCCACTGGTCGAGCAGCGCGAGCTGCGTCGTCGTCATCGCGGTCATCGCGCGCGGGATCGGCGGCATCGGCACGTCCATCGCATCGCCGTAGACCCAGGGCCAGGGTTTCTGCGAGACGTCCAGATCGAGCGGATTGCGGAACGCGTTCGCGACGGTGCGGCGGAGCTCCTTGTAGGTGTCGCCGGGCATCGACAGCTTGCGCAGGTAGTTCGCGCGGAAGCGTGCCTTCTTTCCCACGACGAGGCGGGCATTCGCGCTCGGCTCGAGGAGCGCGACGGCCTGATCCGCGGCGAGGAGGAGCTGCGACTGC
>CAMLLF010000232.1 GCA_946480705.1 uncultured Lysobacteraceae bacterium
GGTGTAGCGCCCCGCGGTCTGCCGGAACAGGATGTCGTTCATGTAGGCGCGGTATTCCGGCGCCGTTTCGGTCGACACGGCGTAGAGCATCGGACCGAGCCACAGCGCGGTCGCCGCGGCGAAGCAGACGATGCCGAACAGCCAGCGGCCGACGCTGCGCTCGGGCCGCGAGACGCCGGGCCAGTCGCGCACGCGCGCAAACAGATACGGCACGAACATCAGCAGCGCGAGCACGCCGACGCCCTTGGTAATCACGCCGAGGCCGGCCGCAAAGCAGCCGAGCCAGTACGCGCGCCAGTCCGGCCCGAGCAGGAAGTGTCGCAGCAGCCCGTAGTTCGCGAGCGTCAGGAAGAAGCAGACGGTCGGGTCGATCTGCGCGCGCTTGGCCTGATAGACGAACTGGAACGTGCACAGCAGCGCCGCCGCCGCATAGACGCCGACGCGATGGTCCCAGAGACGCCGGCCGAGATCGTAGACCAGCGCGAGCATGCCGAGACCGGCGATCAGCGAGGGCATCAGGAACGCGACGCGCCAGTTGCCGAACAGCGAATAGAAGAACGCCTGCGCGGCCATGAACAGCGGCGGCTTGTCCGAATACAGCTCGCTGCCGCGGTGCGGGATCAGCCAGTTGCCGGATTCGATCATCTGCTTGGCGACGAGCGCGAAACGCGGCTCGTCGGCCGGCCACGGATCTCGCAGGCCGATGCCGGCGGCCAGCACGACGAGCGCGACGCCGGCGAGCAGCCAGAGCTCCTGCTGCCGGCTCAGGCGCCAGCCGAATGCATTGTTCGCAAAGTCAGACATGATCAGTTTTCCAGTTATTCATTTATCTCACAGCCGCGACGCCGGTTGTGCGGGCCTGCCCGATACGCCGGCGGAGAACGAAAGCACCGAGCATTTCCGTTCGCCCGAATCGACGACGCATCGTGAAACACGGTTCCTGCAGTCAATCCAGCGGCAGCCGCAGGCGGAAACTCGCGCCGCCGCCGGCGCGGCTGTCGGCGCGGATGCTGCCGCCGTGTTCTTCGACGATCTTCTTCACCACGGCGAGGCCGAGGCCGGTGCCGCGCGACTTGCTGCTCGTGTACGGCTCGTACCAGCGTTCGCCGAACCCCTCGGGCAGCCCCGGGCCATTGTCGGCGATCACGAGCTCGGCCCAATGGCGCCCCGCATCCTCCACGCGCGCGGTTGCGACTTCGATGCGCGGCTTGGCCTGATCGCCGATCGCTTCGAGCGTGCGCACCGTCGTCGTTCCCACGGCCCATACCCGGGCGCCGTCGGCACGCAGGTTCAGTTCGTCGTCGGCGAAACGGCGGCTGATCTGCAGGCGCTGGTCGTTCTCGTAGAGATCGAGCACTTCGCCGATCAGCGCATGCAGCGCGAGCGGGCGCGGCGACAGCTGCGGCGGACGCGCATAGTCGCCGAATGCGTTGACGAGCGCCTTCAGCGCCTCGACCTGATTGACGATGGTGCGCGTCGCGCGGTCGAGAACCTCGGTGTCGTCGGCCGCAAGGCGGCCGATGAAGCGGCGCCGCAGACGTTCGGCTGCGAGCTGGATCGGCGTCAGCGGGTTCTTGACCTCGTGCGCGAGACGTCGCGCGACCTCGGCCCAGGCCGCGTCGCGCTGCGCGCGGTTGAGCAGGGTCAGGTCGTCGAACACGGCCACGTAGCCGGCGTGCTCGGTGCCGCCGCCGACGAGTTCGGTGCCGTGCAGCAGCAGCACGCGGCGCTCGCCCTCGCCTTCGCCGTCGATGACGACTTCCTCGCGCCACTCGCGCGCGTTCTCGCGCAGGTGGCGCAGCAGCGGATCGATCAGCGGCGCGAGCGAGGGCTTCGCGCTGCGCACGCTCGCGAGCGGCTGGCCGAGCTGGCGCGACAGCGCGACGCCGAGAATCGTGTCGGCGGCGCGGTTGGCCGTGCGCAGCACGCCGTCGCGGTCGACGCCGAGCACGCCGGCCGACAGGTGTTCGAGCACGGCGCGCAGATAGGCGCGCTGCGCTTCGGATTCCTCGGTGCTGCGCTGCGCGCGCGCGCCGGCGCGTTCGAGCTCGCGCTGCATCTGGTTGAACGAATTCAGCAGGAAACCAAGCTCGTCGCGGCTCGCGACCGGCAGCGGCGTGTCGTAGCGGCCGGCGCTGACCGCGCGTGTAGCAGCCGCGAGCCGGCCGATCGGCGCGACGAGACGCCGCGCGACGCCGAACGCGGTCAGCAGCGCAAACAGCACCGACAGCAGCAGCACGAACGTCAACACGAGGCTGAAGGTCAGCTTCAGCGAGCCGCGCAGGAACTTGAGCCGGCGGAAATCGAAGCTCGCGGCTTCGACGCGCTGGGTCAGCGGGCGCAGTTTCTGCGGCAGCGGAAACAAGGTCTGCAGCAGGCGCGGCGAGCCGCTCGCGACGTTGCTTCGCACGAGCACGCGGAGCATGAGCTGGTCGCCGACCGGCTCGGCCGCGGCATAGCTGCCGCCGCCGGACAGGCGCATCAGGGTCGCCGCGTCGGGATAGACCGGGTTAAGGAAGCGTGGATCGGAACTCGCCGTCGCGATCACCGTGGCGTTGTCGCCGAACACGGTCAGCTGGGTCGCGCCGAGCTGGTCGATGACGCCGTCGAGTTCCGCCTGGATTTCGGCGTCCTCGCGCGTCTCGACCGAAGCGGCCAGCGCGTTGCTCGCATCCTGGCTGATGCGCAGCCGTTCATCCACGTAGAGCCGGCCGATTTCCAGCGCGTCGTCGAGCGACTGCTCCAGGCGCACGCTGAACCAGGCATCGATCGTCGCGTTGAGAAAATTCAGCGCGAAGCCATAGACGACGAGCACCGGCGGCACGGCGAGCAGCATCAGCATCAGCAGCAGGCGCCGCGTCAGGCGCGCGCCGGGCACTTCGCGCCGCGCGTCGGCGACGAGCCGCAGCAGGCGCAGGGCGATGACGACGATGAGCACGAGCAGCGCCGCGCTCGCGAAGATCACCATCCACGGATGCAGGCGGCCGAAGCGGTTGCTGCCGCTCGCCGCATCGCCGGCGAGCAGCAGCGCGCAGCCGAGCAGCGCCAGCACCGCGAGCGCCGGCAGCAGGCGTCGCGTGACCCAGGTCAGGCCGCCGGAGTACCAGGCCATGTCCGTTCCACGACGGCCTGGCGCCAGGCGGGATCGACGAGCGCCGGCAGGCGCAGCGCGCCGGGCAGTGCCGCGCTGTCGAGCGCGATGCGCAGGCGCTGGCGCTCGGAGCCGGCCGCGCGGATCGACGCGGCGGCGAGCGGCAGCTCCATGCGGCTGAATGCGGCGATCGCCGCCGCGCGCACGCCGAAGCTGCGCACGGTCGCGCGGTCGAGATCGCGCAACTGGTAGTTGCGCGACAGCGGGAAGTAGCGCAGTTCGAGCCGGTGGGTCTCGCGCTGGGCCTCGGTCCAGCCGAGCAGGCCGCGGCGCTCGCGCGTGAGTTCGAGCTGCAGCGTCAGCGGAATGCCGTGATCGAGCGCGTCGAGCATTTCGCCGCTCGGCTTCCAGTCGCATTCGACGACGAGCAGCGTGCCGCCGCCGCGCTGGTCGATGCGCGCTTCGCCGAGCGTCAGGCTGGCCTCGCCCGGCGCGCAGCCCTGCAGCGCGAGCCCGAGCAGCGGCGCCAGCAGCAGCGCGAGCGGCGCGCGGCCGCGGCTATGCGCTCTCTTTTTCCACAATGGCATAAAAGAAACCATCCATGCCGCCCGTTCCCGGCAGGTTCTGGCGACCGGCGCCCGCGGCGCGGCCAAAGCGCGAGGGTATCGCGTCGACGGCGCGCGCGTCCGGCGTGCGCGCGAGGAACGCGTCGATCTGTGCGGCGTTCTCGCGCGAGAGGATCGAGCAGGTCGCATAGACCAGGCGGCCGCCCGGCCGCAGCAGCGGCCACAGCGCATCGAGCAGTTGCGCCTGTTCGGCCGCGGCGCGGTCGACGTCGCCGGAACGCCGGTGCAGGCGGATGTCGGGCTGGCGCCGGATCACGCCGGTCGCGGTGCACGGCGCGTCCAGCAGGATGCGGTCGAACGGCCGGCCGTCCCACCAATCGGCGACCGCGGCATCGCCGGCAATCGCAGCGGCGGCGAGGCCGAGCCGCGCGAGGTTGTCGCGGACCTGCGCGAGCCGCTGCGGATCGCGATCGAGCGCGACGAGATCGAGCGTGTGACGTTCCAGGCAATGCGCGGTCTTGCCGCCGGGCGCGGCACAGGCGTCGAGCACGCGCAGGCCGTCGCGCAGATCGAGCAGGTCGGGCGCGAGCTGTGCCGCGCCGTCCTGCACCGAGAAGTCGCCGCTCGCATAGCCCGGCAGCGCGGTCACGTCGGTGCTTTCCTCGAGCACGATCGCATCGGGCAGCCAGTCGTGCGCGGCAGCGGCATGGCCTGCGCCGAGCAGCCGATCGACGAGGACGGCCGACGTCGTACGGCGCCGGTTCGCACGCAGCACCAGCGGCGCGGGCGCGTTGTTCGCGGCGAGGATCCCGTCGACATCGTCCGGCCAGTCGCGCGCGAACTGCTGCACGAGCCAGTCCGGGTGCGCGCTCGCGAGCAGGCGATCGGCGCCGATCGCGACCTCGAGCGCGGCGCGTTCGCGCAGGAAGCGGCGCAGCACCGCGTTGACGAGACCGGCGAGCTGCGGACGCTTGAGCGCGCGCACGGCATCGACCGTGCCGGCGACCGCGGCATATTCCGGCAACGCCATGACGGCGAGCTGCACGAGTCCGATCACGAGCAGCGCATGCACGACGGGCTCGCGTCCGCGCAGGGGTTTCTGCAGCAGCCTGCCAAGCACCGCGTCGTAGCGCAGCCACCAGCGCGCGCCGTCGCGCAACAACGCCGAGACGAACGCGCGGTCGCGCGGATCGGACAGTCGCGGCGCGACCTCGGCGAAGGCGCTGCGCAGCGAAACGCCGCCGCGCACGATCTGGTCGAGGGCCTGCGCGGCGAGTGCGCGCGCGTCGTTCATGCGGCCGGCCGGCGCAGATCGGGCCGCGCGTTCAGATAGTCGAGTACGGCCATGCGGCGTCCGCCGGCGCGCTGCAGTTCGCGGATGCGCAGCAGGCCGTCGCCGGTCGCGATGTCGAGGCCGTCGCGGCTTGCGGCGACCACGCTGCCCGGCGTGGCGCTCGCGGATCCGGGCAGCGCGTCGGCGGCCCAGATGCGCAGGCGCTCGCCGGCGACATCGGCTTCGGCGACCGGCCACGGATTGAATGCGCGGACCTTGCGCTCGATCGCCGCAGCCGCATCGCGCCAGTCGACCAGCGCCTCGGCCTTGTCGAGCTTGTGCGCGTATTCGACGCCGTCCTCGGGCTGCACCCGGCTGGCCGGACGCGCGCGCGTCGCGACGAGCTGCGCCAGCTGCCGCGCGAGCACCTGCGCGCCGCAGGCCGAGAGCCGGTCATGCAGCGAACCGCCGGTCTCGCGGGAGATGTCGTCCAGTTCGACGCAGTCGATGACCGGTCCGGTATCGAGACCCTTCTCCATCTGCATCAGGCAGACCCCGCTGCGCGCATCGCCGGCGAGCACGGCGCGCTGGATCGGCGCGGCGCCGCGCCAGCGCGGCAGCAGCGAGGCGTGCACGTTCCAGCAGCCGAAGCGCGGGAGGTCGAGGACTTTCTGCGACAGGATCAGGCCGTAGGCGACGACGACCATGAGATCGGGCGCATGCGAGGCGAGCGCTTCGCGCGCCTCGGGACTGCGGAAATTCTCGGGCTGATCGACGCGCCAGCCGTGCGCGAGCGCGAATTCCTTGACCGGGCTCGCGGCGAGCTTGCGGCCGCGACCGGCCGGACGGTCGGGCTGGGTGTAGACGGCGGCGATCTCGATGCCGGGCTGGACGCAGGCGTCGAGGCAGGGCACGGCGAATTCCGGCGTTCCGGCGAACACCACGCGCAGGGGCGATGTCATCGGGGTCAGGCGCTGCGACGCTGCTTTTCGAGCTTCTTGCGCACCATTTCGCGCTTGAGCGGCGAAAGATAGTCGACGAACAGGCGACCGGCCAGATGATCCATCTCATGCTGGACGCAGACCGCGAGCAGGCCGTCGGCCTGAAGCGTGAACGTCTTGCCGGACGCGTCCTCGGCCTCGACCGTGATCAGGTTCGCGCGTTCGACGTCGGCGAAGATGCCCGGCACCGACAGGCAGCCTTCCTGGTAGGTCTGGATGCCGTCCTTGGCGAGGATGCGCGGATTGCAGAAGACGTGCGGCTGGTTCTTTTCTTCGGACACGTCGAGCACGAGCAGTTGCTTGTGCACGTTGACCTGGGTCGCCGCGAGCCCGATGCCGGGCGCCTCGTACATGGTTTCGAACATATCGGCCACGAGACGGGCCAGTTCGGGCCCGAACTCGGTCACGGGCAGCGCCTTGGTCCGCAGGCGCGGGTCGGGAAATTCCAGGATCGTCAGCTTGGCCATGGGGGCTACCTCGAAAGAATCTGCGCGGAAGTTGGCGGAAGCAGGTTCCGTTCCACGCGTAACATGCGGAAATTCTACGCGGAATTGTCCGCGGCGGGGGGAGCCGCCGGCGGTCGCGCGGCGGCCGGACCCCGGCCTCGGGCGGACACGGCTTGCGTGTGCATTTTCTTCGGCTACACTCACGATGCCCTTGGGGAATCAGGTAATTGGCGGCCATGCTTAAAAAACTACCTGCACTTTTTGCCGGATTGCTCGTCGCGCTCACGGCTTTTGCC
>CAMLLF010000233.1 GCA_946480705.1 uncultured Lysobacteraceae bacterium
ACACCAGCGACAGAGGTCGCCGCCGCACGACGCTTGATCGATGCTGGCGAGCCACGGAAGGCGATCGATCTGCTGAACGCGCGCGCGCCGGGCGAGCGCGATCGTCAGGCGCTGTCGCTGCACATAGGACGGCGCGTCGCCGAGCGCGCTCTGCGCGGCAGCGATCGCCTCGTCCAGCGACACCGAAGCGCCGTCGGTCAGCGCGATTTCCGCGCGCAGCAGATGCAGCTCCGCCGCGGCCCCCAGTCCCGCCTTGCCCGCTTCGACGATCGCGAGCGCCCGCGCGATCGTCGAAGCGGTCTGCTCGGGCAGCTCCGCATTGCGTTCGGCATCGGCGAGATTGCGCAGTGCGAACACGGCGTTGTTCCAGTAGCCGCCGCGCTCGTAGGCCCGTGCCGCTTCGCCGAGGAACTGCCGCGCGCGCGCGAAATCGCGCAGCAGCAGATACGCGATGCCGAGCTGCTGCAGCGCGTTGGCGCGATACAGCGGATCCTGCAGCCGTTCGGCCAGGCTCAGTCCTTCGAGGTAGAACCGGATCGCCGCGTCGAGGCGTCCGCGCGCGCGCGCGACATCGCCGGCGACGAGTTCGGCGATCAGCTGCGGGCGCACGAAGCCGCCGGCACGCGCCTGCGCGAGCGCCGCCTGCACGTCGGCATCGGCTTCGTCGTAGCGGCCGAGCCGCTCGTAGGCATTGGCGCGGTTCGCACGGCTCAGCGCGGCTTCGGAAGGATTCGCCGCGGCGGTATGCAACGCGATCGCGTCGTCGAAACAGCGCACGGCCTCGCGCAGCCGCAGCAGATGCCGCACCGTGAGGCACAGGTCGTTCGTGACGTTGCCGACCAGCGTCGGATCGGCCCGCACGACCGCCTCCCCGCGCAGCGCGCGAAACGCGCGCTCGGCACCGACCAGATCGCCTTCGCGGCGCAGTTGCTGCGCCGCGCGATGCCGCGCGATCGCGCTTCTCAGGCGGTCGCCGATGTCGCGCCAGGCCTCGGCCGCAGCGACCGCGTCCGCACGTGCATCCGCGGGCCGGCTCATGCGCGTGTACGCGAATCCGCGCGACTGCAGCGCCTGCGCGGCGAGCCAGGGCCAGCGCCGGCGCACGGCATCGCTGCGGCCGACGACGACCAGCGCGCTCAGCGTCGCCACCGCCTGCGCGCGCGCGAGGTTGCGGCTCTCCGCCTCGAGGCCGCCGTCTTCCGCGCGCGCCGAATCAGCCGCGGCACGCGCCAGCAGCCGCAGCGGCGCGAAATCCCAGCGCGTTTCGGTACACAGCAGCTGCAGGCGGACGCGTGCGCGCGACGTGCCCGGCACGACGGCGACTATCGACCACTGCGCATTCGCGTCGCCGTCGCTTTCGGCCGCCTGCCACGCACGGCCGCTCGGCGCCAGATCCCAGTCGCGCGACGTGGTGCCGAGCATTCGGCGGATCGTCACGTCAACGCCGAGTTCCTCGACGAGCAGCACGCCCGGGACGGCCGGCAGCGCGAGCTTCGCCGGCACGGCCAGATCGGACTCCGCCGCCGGCTCGTCGCAACGGATCGCCATATCCAGCGCGGTACCCCGCGCCGATGCCGCAGCGCAACCGCATGCGACCACGAGACCGCGCAGCAGGCAGCGAAAGCGGCAAAGGAATGACGTGGCGCGCATGCCGCCACTTGTACCAAGTTGATGCGTACGACAACAGCCGGTCAAGACTGTTGCCGCATCCCACCCGAACTACCCGGAACCGAGGATTCCGCACAATCGGGTTCGAAGCGCGAAGCGGGAGCAAACCTCCCGCCCCTCGCTTCCACGTCCTTTTCCTCGCTTACGGATACTGTTCCTGCTTCTTCATCTTCTTGTGCTCGTCCCATTCGCCGCGCGACACCTTGCCGTCGCCGTTCGTGTCGACCTGGGCCAAGGTCACGTTCTGCGTCGTCGTACCGCGCTTGAACTCGTCCTTGTCGAGCATGCCGTTGCCGTCGCTGTCGACCTGATTGAACACCGGGATGTGTTCGCCGGTCGGCGTCTCGTCGCGGCTCAGCGGTTTGTTCTCGTTAGGCGCGGCGAATGCCGGCGCCGCCGCGAACAGCGCGGCAACGGCAAGCGCGAGCAGGGTCTTCGTCGTATGCATGAGTCTCTCCTTGCGGGTGATGACGCCATAGCGGCGAGACCCGTCAGCAGGATGCGTGCCGTGCGCGGACCTGCGCGCACGCGCGCAATTGCATCGACGCACCGTGCACGATAAGCGGTCTCCGGCAGCGCGCATGCAGGCTGCAACAGCGTGCGCGGCCGTGACGCGGCGCGAAATTGCTACAGCCGATTGCAGATATTTCCGTCCGTTCCGTCCCGATCGCACGCCGGCGCAGCAGGCACTGCAGCCTGGCAACGCGATGTCCGCGCACGTCGTATACAAGTGGCACGCGTGGCATATGTCTTGCTCCGACCGAGCGTCGCTTCAGTGGCGGCGCGATAAAAAATCCGATCAGGAGAGAACCCATGCAACGATACGATCGCGAGCGCGAACTGCGCTCCTTCCGCGGACGCGACAACGAGTCGCGCATGTACGATCCGCGCGGCAACTACCGCAACGAGGAACGCTGGCAGTCGCAGGCGCAACCGCAATGGCGTGACGAGGAAGGACCGAGTGCGAGCTATGCCGATCAGGGCGACTGGCGCGAGTCCTATACCGGCTACGACGACGGGGAAGGCTATCGCTCCGACTTCGCCCAGCAGCGCTACGGCCGCGGCCAGAACGTCGGCTTCGGCCGCGACTACGACGAACGCAGTCACGGACCGCGCGGCAGCTACGGCGCCGGCCGCGATTACGGCAGCGGCAGCGGCCAGTACGGCAGTTCACCTTATGAAGGCGGCCGTCCGCTCTACGGCGAAAATTCGCGCGGCGGCTGGTCGAACGACTCGATCCGGCAGGGCTATTCGAGTCCGCGTTCGTCCTACCAGGGCGGTCAGCGGCAAGGCCAGCGCAACTACGGATACGGTCCGTCGCAGGACTACGGCCGGGATCTCGGTCCGTCCTACGCGCGCAACGAACCGGCTTACGGCCGTCAGACCGGCGGCGCCTGGCGCGACTACGACGACAGCGGCCAGGGCTATGTCGGCGGCTACGGCAGCGATCTCGGCTACGGCGGCCAGCGCGAACGCAACACGAGCTACGGCCAGACGGGTTACGGCCAGCGCGACGACAGCCTCTACGGCGGCGGCAATCGCTTCGCCCCGGGCGGCGCGTATGCGGGCGATCGCTATGCGCAGGGCGCGAACTACGGCACCGGCCGCGAAAGCAGCTACGGCCGCGGCTATGACGAACTGCAGAACCAGCGCGGGCGCGGACCGAAGAACTACATGCGCTCCGACGAGCGCATCAAGGAAGACCTGAGCGAGCGACTCTCCGACGATCCGATGATCGACGCGGGCGACATCAACGTCGACGTGAAGAACGGCGTCGTGACGCTGAGCGGCAGCGTGGATGCGCGTCACCTCAAGCACCGCGTCGAGGATATCGCCGACAACTGCGGCGGCGTCAAGGACGTGGAGAACAAGCTCACGATACGCAAGGCCGGCACCGGCCAGAACCTGTCGGGTTCGCCAGGCGGCGGCAGCACGAGCGCCGGCTCGCGCAGCGACGAGAGCGGCAAGAAGCACTAGACGCGACGGCGCCGCGGCGCTTCGTCGCCGCGGCGCTCATCGAGCGTGCAATGCCATGAGTTGCGCAACGAGCCGGTCGCCCGCGTGCGCGCAGCGTTCGGCAAACGCCGCGGCCTCGTCGGTGCGTCCGCGTTCGAGCAGCGACTGCACCACGCTGGCCTGCAGGGTCAGCGCGTTGACCGTGTTGTTGATGTCGTGCCAGCACTGCGCGCCGAGCCAGACGCCACGCAGTGCCCGCGCCGGTCTCGCATGCAGCGCGAGCACGAGCGCGAGCGACTCGGCAAGCCGTTCGACGCAGACGCCGACGGCTTCCCAGCGTTGCGGCGCGCAGCGCACGTCGATGCGCACGAGCGCGAGACCGTCGTCGCCGCGCTCGACGGTGTGGTCGCGGGCATCGTGCGGATCGCGCGAGGCCGGACGTTCTACCGCACAACCGAGCGACGGTGCGGTCGCGCGCACCGCCGCGCCGTCGCAGAGCAGGCCGACGAAACGCGCCGCGCGGCGCATCGCGTGCTGCGGCTCGGCCAGCGCACGCATGCTGCGCAGCGGTGCGAGCCGCAGCCGCGCGATGCGCTCAGGCGTCAGCATCGTCGCCGTAGCGCGCGAGATGGTTGTAGATCGTCTTGACGCTGATGCCGAGCGCTTCGGCCGCGCGCGCCTTGTCGCCGGCATAGTGCTGCAGCGTTCGCAGCAGCATCTCGCGCTGCATGCGGTCAAGGCGCGAGCCGACCGGAAACACGAGGCAGCCGGCCACGTCCGCTCCCGCCGACGCCGCGTTGCGCAGCGGCGCCAGCCGTACGAGATTGCCGTCGCTCAGGATGAAAGCGCGGTGCACGGCGTTGCGCAGCTCGCGCACGTTTCCCGGCCAGGCGTAGTCGACGACGCCGCTCCAGGCATCGGGCGCATAGCGCTTGTCGGTGCCGTAGCGCTGGTTGAACTGCTGCAGCATCGCCTCGCCGATCAGCGCGACGTCGCCGCCGCGCAGCCGCAGCGGCGGCAGTTGCAGCACGAATTCGCCGAGCCGGAAGAACAGATCCTCGCGCAGCTGTCCCGCCGCCATGGCCTCCTCGGCGCGCCGGTTCGTCGCGGCCACCACGCGCACGTCGAGCGCATGCTCGGAATCGCCGCCGACGCGGATCACGCTGCGTGTCTCGAGCACGCGCAGCAGATGCGCCTGCAGCGCCGGCGGCATCTCGGTGATCTCGTCGAGCAGGATGGTGCCGCCCTGGGCCTGTTCGAAATAGCCGCGATGCTGGCGCACGGCACCGGTGAAGCTGCCGCGCTCGTGCCCGAACAGATGGCTCGCGAGCAGTTCCGGGGCGACCGCGCCGCAGTTCACGGCGACGAACGGACCGCTGCGCCCGCTGAGGTCGTGGATCGCGCGCGCGGCCAGTTCCTTGCCGGTGCCGCTTTCGCCGACGAGCAGCACGTTCGCATGGGTCGGCGCGACGCGCCGGATCTGCCGGTACACGGCACGCATCGCGGGCGAATCGCCGACGAAGTCGCCGCAGCCGGAGACCTCGTCGCCGGCGGAGTACTGCGCCGACCAGACCGACTGCGCCTGTTCGAGCAGCGCGTCGAAGCGCGAGCGCTCCAGCGGTTTGACGAGGTAGTCGCTGACCGGCAGCCGCACCGCGCGCGCCGCAGTCGCGATCGACGCGTTGCCCGTGACCACGGCGACCGGCCCGCGTGATTCGCCGATCTCCTCGACGAGATCGAAGCCCGAACCGTCGGGCAGGCACAGGTCGACGAGGATCAGGTCGAAACGCCGGCGCTGCGTTGCGATGCGTGCCGCATCGAGACTGTGCGCGCCGCAGGATTCGAAATTGCGCAGTTGCGCCAGTGCCGTCGCCGCTTCGACGAAGCCTTCGTCGTCGTCGACCACCAGCAGGCTGGGCCGGCTCGAATGATCCATGCCGTCGTCCGTCGCTCTCCGGCAGACGAGTCTGCGCGCGCCGCGATTAAGAACGCGTCAAGCCGGCACTGCAGCGCGACGACAGGGGCGTGAAGGCGGACTCTGCGCTGGTATATCTGTTTATTTCGGGAATCGGGAACCGGAGCCGCCAGAGGCGAAGCCGTCTCCGCGCGCGCGAAGGAATCGATGCATCCGTCCCGCTCGCACGATTCCCGATTCCCGATTCCCGATTCCCCGCCCTACCCCCAGACTTCCCCCATCACTCTCGCGAAATTGCCGCCGAGGATCTTCTCGATGCGCGCATCGGAATGACCGCGGCTTGCGAGCAGCGCGGCGAGCGTGTCGAAGCGGTCGGGCGTGTTGAGGTCGGGGATGAACAGATAGAGGTCTTCGGGACGACCCTTCTCGAAGATGCCGTCCTCGACCATGTTCCGGATGAGTTCGCGGTTCTCTTTCTCGAAGGCCGGGCCGCGCTCGATCGGCGCGACGCCGAGGTCGGTGCCGATGCCGACGTGGTCCTCGCCGCAGACCTTGATCGCGTGCTCGATGTGCCGCACGACGTCGATCGCCATCGGCTGGGTGTCTGTGCGCAGGTAAGGCCAGAAGATGATGCCGGCGACGCCGCCGCGGTCGGCCATCGCGCGCAGGTCGGCGTCATGCACGTTGCGCGGCAGGTCGGCGAGCGCGCGGCAGCCGGTGTGGCTGATCAGCATCGGCCGCCGGCACGCGGCGATGCCCTCGGAGATCGTGCGCGGCGAACCGTGGGCGAGATCGACGACGACCTTCTTCGCTTCCAGGGTTTCGACGACGCTGCGCCCGTAGTTGCTGAGGCCGGCGTTGCCGCTTTCCATGCAGCCGTCGCCGACGAGATTGCGGCGGTTATGGGTCAGCTGGATCACGCGCACGCCGAGATCGCGAAACAGCGCGATACGGTCGAGATCCTCGCCGAGCGGCTCGGTGCCCTGGAAGCCGAGGATCACGCCGGTGCGTGCGCCGCGGCGCTCGAGCGTCAGGTCGGACTTGCCGCGCACGAGGTACAGGTGTTCGGCATGACGCTCGGCGATCGCGTGGAGCCGATACTGGCGGCCCTGGTCGAGGCGGGGC
>CAMLLF010000234.1 GCA_946480705.1 uncultured Lysobacteraceae bacterium
CGTTGCGGCGGTGACGCTGAGCGTGGCCGCCGCGCTGGTGGCGCTGCCGAGGGCGTTGCTCGCCTCGCAGACAAAGCGCGCGTCATCGACGACTTCGACCAGCTCGCGCAGCAGCGTGCTGGCGCTCCTGAATTGGCGAAATGCGCAGCGCTGGAAGGGTCGCGTGCGGAGCAACCGCGCGTTTGCGAGTGTGTTCGACTTCGGCCTCCTGCCTTCGCGGCTCGAACCGCAGCACTACGGCGAGCTCTTCGCCAATACACAAGGCGATCCGCTGGAGCTCATGGTCCATCTGGTCCGCGACGCCGACGACGTCGACGGACTCACGCGTATCGGTGATGTTGCCGTCGCCGAATGGGAGCTGCTGAGCCGCGGGGCGCTCGTGCCGCTGATGGCAGAACATGGGTTTCGGCTGTGTACGTATGCGGAGGCTTTTGAATTGGGACATCCATGAAGTCACTTTGAACTCGGACGCCCACGCAGTCACTTCAATCGCGATCAAGTCGGCGCGATTAAATCGGGACATCCATTGCTTCAAAGCAGGACATCCAAGAATGAAGAAGAACGGAAAGGCGGCGAACAGGAACACTCGGAATGTTCCGCATCGGTCGGCACACGCCAGGAGCGTCGACATCGATCCGAAGCGGTTCATCCCTGACCAGCAGGCAGTTCCGAAAGCTACGCATCAGGACATTCATCGTCATGACGAATTGGCACGAAAATCCAAACCGTTCCCGATCGCAGTGGTCGTTGCCGGGGGAGCTCACCTGATGCATCGGGACACCCACGAAGGCCGAATTTCGTCGCTGAAGCACTGGTCGCTGCGCGAAGCCGTGTTCCTCGTACTTGCGAACAACTTGCCGAGACTGTGGATATTCGACCGTTACCGCGCTGTGCTGTACCGGCTCGCCGGTCTGCGCGTCGGCAAAGGCAGCACGATCTATGGCCCGGTCAGCGTGCGGCCCTACGGCGGTTGCCGCTGCATCACCATCGGCGCCGACACGTTTCTCAACGTCGATACCGCATTCACCGTCGTCTATGACGGCGTACGCATCGGCGACCGGGTCCAGATCGGCCCTCGCGTTGCCTTCGAAACCATGGGTCACGGACTCGTCTACGAACCGGGCAAGGGACGCGGCCGTACGTCCGCAGCGATAGTCGTCGAGGATGAAGTCTGGATCGGCGCCAATGCCGTGATTCTGCAGGGCGTAACCATCGGCCGCGGTTCAGTCGTCGCAGCCGGCGCCGTCGTCAACCGCAACGTAGCACCGAACACGCTGGTCGGTGGTGTACCCGCACGCCCGTTGCGTGACTTATCGACAGCGGATGGGAAGTACTCATGAAAGTCATCCTGTTCGCGAATACCGATTGGTACTTATACAACTTTCGCCAGGCACTGGCCGTTGCACTGCGTCGTCACGGCGTCGACGTCTTACTGGTAGCGCCGCCCGGCCAGTATGGCGAACGCCTGCAAGCGCTCGGCCTGCGCTGGATTCCCGCGCCGCTGCATCGGCGCAGTCTTGGACCGTTGCGCGAAATCCGGCTACTGCTATGGCTGCTTCGGTTGTTTCGTCGTGAGCGACCCGACATCGTGCACGGCTTTACGATCAAGTGCGCTGTCTACGCATCCATCGCTGCGCGCTGGAGCGGCGTACCTGCGTGCGTCGGTGCCATCACCGGCATGGGTTATGTGTTCACGAGCCGCGACGCTCGCGCAAGCGTGTTGCGCCCCTTCGTCAGGCTACTGCTCCGTCATGCGCTCGTCGGACGCCACCGACGTCTCGTGCTGCAGAACGCCGACGATGTGAACCTGTTCGTGCGCGCGCGCCTTGCTCGGAGAGAAGACATCCGACTGATTCCCAGTTCAGGCGTGGACGTGAAGCGCTTCGTACCATTGCCGCACGACGTCAACGTATCCGCAAGGCCACTCTGCGTGGTTCTGGCGGCGCGCTTGCTTTGGGACAAAGGTATTGCGGAATACATTGAAGCCGCACGTCAGCTGCGCGCACAGAATCGGCGGATTCGCTTCTTGCTCGCCGGGGCGCCCGATCCCGGCAATCCCGCGTCAGTGGATATCGCCGCCGTTGAACGATGGCTCGACCAGGGACTTGTCGAATGGTTGGGACACGTCGATGACATGGCTGCAGTGTTTGAGCAGGCGGATGTAGCCGTACTTCCGAGCTATCGCGAGGGCCTGCCGAAATCCCTGATCGAAGCCGCTGCCAGTGCACTGGCACTGGTGACCACCGATGTACCCGGCTGCCGCGATGTCGTCCATGACGGTATCGACGGGTTGCTCGTTCCGGCGCGCAACGCCGCCGCGCTGGCGACGGCGATCGCCCGCCTTGACGACGACCGCTCGCTGCTGCGCCGCCTCGGCGATGCCGCGCGCGCCAACGTGCTCGCCACTTACGACGTACGTATCGTCAATGCGCGGACACTCGACGTGTATCGGGAACTGGTGCCCGATTTTCCTCTTGCGCCGTCGCAGGCAGAAGCGGAAGCCGGGACGCATGAAGCTGCAACGGGACATCCATCATTTTGAAAAATCGAGTCACGCTGAAACGGAACTCACGCTGAAACGGAACTCAAGCGTTCAAAACGGGACATCCAGCGATGCGGCGGATCAAAAGCAACGAACGAGGGCATACGTCGCTATTCACGATCGAACGAAATCCACTCGGGACAACTACTTCAACTCAGCTGCGCGGACGTGATTACGGATATTTGCGTACGAGCCATACCAAGTGCGCGCATCAGTCCAGCTGCAATGCGAACCGAACGCCTTTGAGCCATCTCTGTCCGATCCGCTCAGCCGCGTCCCGCAAGTCCCGGGCAGAGCCTACGACACGAGCCCATGCGCTACCGAAGTCTCGAACGCGTAGAGCCCATCGTTCCGGATCACCGTCGACCATCGAGAGTGCGGCTGGCGCGCCGCTGGCGATTGTGCCGCGCTTGCCGACGGCAGCTGCGCGACCGGTCCAATCGAGAATTGCCAAATAATCAGCAGTGCTTATCGAGAGCGTCGATCGCTGAATTCCGATGATCGGTCTCAGGAGTGCAGCGAGTGTTTCAGGATGTTTGCGCGCCTTTTCGATTCGCGCATGTACACCGGCATGTTTCGACGTATCGAGCCCCTCAGCCGTTCCCGAGCGGACTGGATTCAGGTCGACGTAGGTCATCGCAGCGAGAACCGCACGCTCGTTGCAAAGCACTTGGCACTTGTAGCGCCCCTCCCAGAATCGTCCCGTGCATCCATCCTCGCGATTGGCCCGCCGAGCGATAGGTTCAGCCAGGCAGCGCATGAACCAGGACAAATTGCCGAGACGGGACCGAATCACCTCGATACGCCCAGGATCTGCTGCAAGCTGCTGACGCTTCAGTTCGACTGCAGCGGCGTCGCCCCGAGCTGGCGGATAAATCCGCACCCAGCGCGCCGCAACCTCCTCGTCGCTCCACGCGGCAACGACATCGGGGACGACCTGAAGGACGATGTGCAAGTGATTGCTCATCACTGCATACGCATGGATCGAAATGGCGAAACAGTCGCCGAGCACGCGAAGACGATCCTCGATCCAGGATTTCCGGTGCTCGAATGAAAAGCCGGTGTAGCTGTCTTCTCCGCAGAGAAACGAACGCCTGACGCAGCGCTGGATGCAGTGATACCAGCCTTCTGAATTCGGCGGAACCAAGAGTGAGCGTGCGGATGCCATGCGGCCAGCATGAGCGAAGTGTGATGCGCGTGAATCGGCCGTTTTCGCGCATCACTATCGGAAGAATCTGAAGGAGACTCTCGGGCAGTGTCGGACCGCGCATTCAGCGATCTGGGCGCGCCACGCCGCGCATGCGAGAACGACGAGCCGCAGGCGTCCGGATTCCGACCGGACTACCTGGTTCGTGGATGTCCTCGACCGACTGCCTGGTTCACGCACATCCTCGATCGACTTTCGACGTTTGAGCTGCGCTTGTTTTGGATCCCGTCCTTTTGTTCTTTCTCTCGACGTCCTCGTTTTCTCTCGTTATCTGCTCGTTTTTCTGGTTCTTGGATGTCCTCGTCTTTCCGTCGTTCTTGGATGTCCTCGTCTTTAGTCCGGCAGCCCCCGCCTCTCCTCCACCTCAACCTCGGCAATGTCCCCGACTCGCCGCCGGATCTCGGCCAGCGCAGCTTCGTCGGCAGTCGCCTGGACACGACCGCGAAACGCACCCAGCACGGTTACCCCGGGAATGGCACGCAGCTCCCGGTCGAGCCGGTCGCCGCGGGCGTGCTGGTCGCGCCGTAGCGCGATGACGAGACGGAGTGTCGTGCTCATGACGTCCTCGCGGCGCACGGAGCGCCCGCACCGTATCGAGTATGCGTCGCGCTGAGCGCTGCGGCCAGCGGCGGCATGCGCGTTCGCCGGCGGCGGCGGACTCTGCCTGCCCGCGTGCCGCCGCCGGCGCCCGTCGCCGTCTGCGCGCCGCTGCAACCGGGTGCGCGGCGCGGCCGGCTTTCAGACTCGTGCGAGCCCGCGTCCCTGGTACAGCGGGTTAAGGCCTATCGACATCGCGCGCAGCGCGAGCAACTGGCGCGCATAGGCAGTGCGTGCCGCGGTCCGCGGCAGCTGCGCATAGGTCCTGTCGGCGGCGAGCAGTCGCGCGAGCACGGCCGCCGTCATCGGCGACGCCATGGATGTCCCGGACATGTCGGCGTAAGGCGCGGCTTCGGTGCTGGTCGCCGGAATCGTCGAGATCACGCCGTTGCCGGGTGACGCGCTCAGGAGCTGCGGACCGATGTTGCTGAATGACGCGAGGAACAGTCCGCCAATGCCGTAGCGATCAGGCTGGCTCGGCACGTTGTACGCGGGCATGGTGTCCGGCGGCGCGGTGTTGATGAGGCCGAGCGCCGAGACTGCGACACATTCCGGATAGGCGGCGGGATAGCCGACCGGCGAGCCGCTCTGGTTGCCGCTCGCGCAGACGCAGATGGTACCGCGCTGGGCGGCGACGATGACGGCGTCGTGTTCGATCGCCGACGCCGCGCCGATCAGGCTCATGTTGAGGATGTCCGCACCGTAGTCCTGCGACAGCACGTCGATCGCGTTCGCGATGTCGCCCTGATTGCCGCTGCCGTCGGCGCCGAACACGCGTGCGACGAACAGGTCGCTGCCGGGCGCGATGCCGGCGAAATCGCCGTCGTTGACGGGACGCGCGCCGACGATGCCGCTGACGTGCGTGCCGTGAGTCTGGATG
Source organism: uncultured Lysobacteraceae bacterium (assembly GCA_946480705.1). The sequence continues at coordinate 5,227 of CAMLLF010000234.1, forward strand.
TCCCGGCCCTGGCTCGCCCCCGGCAGGAATCCGCCGTTGACGAATGCGCCGATCGGCACCGCGTGCGCGAGCGCCGGATGCGGCCCGACACCGGTATCGAGGACACCCACTTTGATGCCGCGCCCCGCATCCGCATCGTTGCCCGTAAGTCCCGACACCAGATGCCACCAGCCCAGCGCGTTGCCGGCCGGCAGCGGCCGGAGCACGAGCGTCTGGCCCGACTGTGGATGGGTGTGCACCGACGTCCAGTAGCGTCCGTGCGGCTCGACCACCGCCATGGCCGGGCGCCACTGCATCGCGTCGAACACGATCGCGACGCTGCCGTTGGCCTTGGAGATACCGCCTGCGGAAATCGCGAGGTTCGGATTCGAGATCGCATTGAAGCGAACGATGACGCTCGCGCCGGCGACTGCCGCATCGTCAGGCCCCGCAATGCGCAGATTCAGCGTCGCCCCGATGCCCGGCCCCTGCGCCGCGTTCGGCGCGTTGGTCTGCATCAGCGCGGAATAGGCCACCGCCGGCACGCGCGGCAGCACGGGTTCGATGACCGTGTCGGCAGTCAGTTCCTGCGCCTTCGCCGCGATCTCGTCGGGATCGGCCTCGATGACGACGACGTGGCGCGCGCCGTCGCCGTCCTCGCGTGCGCGCCGGGACCGCGTGCTGAGCACGTCGACCGTGTCGAGCAGCACCTTGTTGAGGCGCAGCGTGAAGCGCTCGGTCGCCTCGCTGCGAGCGAGTCCCGGCGGCTGCAGCGACATCAGGTTGGAGATGACGAAACGCTGCACGGGCGGCGGCGTCGGCCCGTCGGCCGCGACGTCGGCGGCCGGCGGCGGCGCCGACGCGCGGCGCGACGTGGAGGCGGTTTTCTTCGTGGTCTTGCCGGATTTCCTGGCCATAGCGGCGACTCCGTCAATGGGGAAGTGATGAGGCAGGTCGCGACGCCGGCGCAGCCGGCAGCGCGTCACGAGGCAGGCACGGGTACAACGGGCTCGGCACGGCGGCGCAGTCGTGCAGGCGCAGGAAATGCAGGCCGATGCCGGCGCTGCCGGTCAGCAGCGACACGCTGTCGCCGCAGTCGGGAACGCCGCAGCCCCAGGGCAGCTGGTTCGCATGCACGAGTTCGCGCATGACATCGCCGACGCGCTGCGCCGCAGCCAGCGCATCGGTGCGGCCGAAACGCGCGGCGACCGACAGCAGCAGATCGTTGTTGCCGGTCGCGCCGTGGCACAACGTGAAGTCGGTGACGAGCGGCTGCATCGGTACGTTGAGCGACTGCACGGCATTGGCGACCGCGACGTCGATCTCACCCAGCGCCTGGTCGTCGTCGGTCACCGTGCCGCTCAGGAACGCGG
>CAMLLF010000235.1 GCA_946480705.1 uncultured Lysobacteraceae bacterium
GCCCTGAGCATTCATGTCCTCACCGTGGCCCTGCTGGCCGGCGCCGCTCAGCCGGTACTCGCCCAGGGCGATCGCTCCGGCGACGACACCACCAAACTCGAAGCCGTCGAAGTGACGGGTTCGCGCATCAAGAAGGCCGAACTCGAAGGCCAGACGCCGGTGGTCACGATCACGGCGCGCGACATCGAAGCGACCGGCCTCGGCTCCATCGGCGACGTGATCCAGCGCCTTTCGGTCAGCGGTTCCTCGCTCAATACCAAATTCAACTCGGCCGGCAACTTTGGTTTCCCGGCGGACGGCGGCGGCGTCGGCTCGGGTTCGACGACGATTTCGCTGCGGAACATCGGCGCGAAGCGCACCCTGGTCCTCGTCGACGGCCTGCGCTGGGTCAATGAATCCTCGGGTTCCGGCGTTTCCGCCGCGGTCGACCTCAACACGATTCCGGCCAGCGCCGTGGAGCGCATCGAGATCCTGACCGACGGCGCCTCGTCGCTGTACGGCTCGGACGCGATCTCGGGCGTCATCAACATCATCACCAAGCGCAAGTCCGAAGGTCTCGGCGCCAATATTTCCTATGGCGACTATTCCAAGGACGGCGGCGAAACCACGACCGGCAACCTGTCGCTCGGCGGCAGCACCGATCGCCTCGACTTCTTCCTCGACATCAGCCACTACGAGCAGAAGTCGATCAGCTCGTCCGTCTGGGACCAGTCCTCGTTCCCGACGCCGGGCGCGGGGCTTGCCGGCGGCAGCTCGTACATTCCGTATACGCGCACGATCTTCACGACGCCGAACGGCGAAACCTACGGCGGTCTGTGCCCGGGCGGCGTCTGCAACATCGCCGCGAACGGCACGACGAACGGCGTGCAGCCATTCCCGGGCGGCTTCCACCGCTTCACGAATGCCGACCGCTTCAACTTCGCGCCGTACAACCTGCTGCTGACGCCGAGCACGCGCGACGGCCTGTTCGGCCAGGCGCGCTACAAGATCAGCGACAACGTCAGCTTCTATCTCAAGGGCAGCTACACCAAGCGCGAGTCGGTCAACCAGGCGGCACCGGAACCGATCGGCCTGGGCTCGGCGCTCAACACCAGCGACCTCGGCCTCGTCACCGGCGTCGACGCGACCAACCCGTACAACCCGTTCGGCTTCACGCTGGATCCGGGCAGCAATCTGATCGGTCTCGGCCGTCGTCCGGTCGAAGGCGGTCCGCGCATCTTCACGCAGGACGTCGACACGCGTTACTTCGCGACCGGCCTCGAAGGCAGTTTCGGCACCGCCGACCGCGACTTCTACTGGGACATCAACTACGTCAACAGCGACAACAAGGCGACGCAGACGGTCCAGGGCACCTACAACATCGCCCACATCCGCCGCGCGCTCGGTCCGGTTGCCGAATGCACCGCGCCCTGCGTACCGCTGAACATCTTCGGCGGCCCGGGCTCGATCACGCCGGAAATGCTGAATTACATCAGCTTCATCGAGCAGGACCGCAGCGAGAACTCGCTCGAACTCTGGTCGGCCAACATCTCCGGCGACATCGTCGAAATGCCGGCCGGCTCGCTCGCTTTCGCGGCGGGTTACGAGCATCGCGAACAGGAAGGCTATTACACGCCGGACGCGATCGTCGTCGCCGGCGAAGGCAACGGCGTGCCCTCGCTGCCGACGCGCGGCCAGTACGACGTCAACGAGTATTACCTCGAACTCAATGCGCCGCTGCTCAAGGACGTCGCGGGCGCGAAGAGCCTCGATCTGTCGGTCGCTTCGCGCTACTCCGACTACTCGACGTTCGGCGGCACGACGAACAACAAGGTCGGCCTGCGCTGGCAGCCGACCGACGATCTGACCCTGCGCGGCACCTGGGCCGAAGGCTTCCGTGCGCCGTCGATCGGCGAACTCTACGGCTCGCCCGCGCGCTTCGACGCGACGATTTCCGATCCCTGCAACGGCGCGACCGGCCAGGCCGCGACGAACTGCATCGCGCAGGGCGTGCCGAATCCGGCGACGTTCGAGCAGGCCAACACGCAGATCTCCACGCGTACCGGCGGCAACATCAACCTGACGCCGGAAACCTCGAAGTCGATCACCGCCGGCGTCGTGTACAGCCCGAGCTGGGCCGAGAACACCGGCTGGTCGCAGAAGCTCGACTTCGACCTGACGTTCTGGAAGATCAAGGTCGAAGACGCGATCCAGGCACCGGACGCGCAGACCCAGCTCGACCGCTGCGTCGCGACGAACTCGCCGACGTTCTGCACCGGCATCGTGCGCGGCATCTCCGGCGACATCATCAGCTTCAACAACACGCTGACCAACCTCGGCACGATCGACACGCAGGGCTATGACATCGGCCTGAACTGGATGAGCCCGGACTGGGGCTGGGGCACGCTCGGCGCGTCGGTGTCGACGACGTATGTCGACAAGTACTCGGCCATCGCGAACGACACGGGCCTCGCCGAGCCGCTGACCGTCGGCATCGAAGTCGCCGACCGCGCGATCAACAAGTGGCGCACGACGGCGAGCCTGAGCTGGGCGTCGGAATCGTGGAGCGCCCGCTGGACCTCGCGCTACCTGTCGGGCCTGACCGAAAACTGCAATCCGGACCTCACCGCCGCCGGCGCGGTCTGCAGCAACCCGAACTCGGATCTGTCGGGCGGCACCAACCACCTCGGCGCGACGACGTTCCACGACTTGCGCGTGAACTGGAAGCTGCCGGTCAGCTTCGACTTCACCCTGTCGGCCGGCGTGAACAACATCTTCGGCAAGGATCCGCCGGTCTGCGTCTCGTGCTCGCTCAACGGCTACGACGCGGGCACCTATGACCTGCCGGGCCGCTACAGCTACGTCCAGGCCGGCGTGCGCTTCTAAGCGATCGTCGAGACAGTGGGGGAATCGCCGGGCCGCGCAAGCGGCCCGGTTTTTTTGTGCGCGATTCGCGGCAATGCTTCCGGTGCGTCACGTTCAGGCACGCTGTCCGGCGCGTCACCATGACTTCCGGCTAGTGCAAACGGCCCTTGAGATGGTTGCGGTTTGTGCTAATTTGCTCACAAGGTTTCCCCCGGCAGTGCGGAGGTCGTCATGCGACCGAGTAAGCTGCAATTGTCTGTGTTGGCCCTGGCCTGTGCGTTTCCGCTGCTGGCCCCAGCGCAATCGGCCGCACCCGCGGCCGCATCCGCAAAAACCGACGCCGAGGTCGCCCTTGCCGTCGCCGATCTCGACCTCTATCAGCGCGGTCTGCAACTCGAAATCGACGCGTTGCGACAGGCGCAGCAGCGCCTTCAGTCCGCGCGCGAAGCGCGCGACGAAATCTCGGAAAGCGCGGCGCTGCAGCCGGTGCTGACGCGGCAGTACGAGCGCAATGTCGCGAAGGCGCTGAACGTCGAGCTGGCCCGCTACCGCGACATCAAGCGCCGTCTCGGCGACATCCTCGTGCTCGGCGAATACATCGACCAGCTCAACGCGCAGCTCGATCAGCTGCATCAGAGCGGCATGAGCGCGAAGCAGCGTGCCGATCAGCGCAAGGCGATCGAGGAAGCGCGTGCGAAGGCGGTCGATCCGTACGCGCTGCTCGACGTCGCGGTGCGCGAAGCGCTGAAGCAGCGGGCCGATGCGCTCGTGCGGCTGCGCATCAACAACCGCGATCTCGTGCACGAGCTGACGAGTCGCTGAGAGGGGTCGGCGCAGTCCGCGCCTGCGGGCCGTCGCCGGCTCGGCAACGGCCGCGCATGCGGAACAGGTATCGCGCGCCGCGTCAGGCGGCGCGCCGCAGCTCCTGCTGCAGGCTGGTCGGCAGCGTCACGCTCGCGGCGACCGGCAGGTGATCGGAGAATGCTTGCGGCAATGTCCACAAGCTGTCGATCTGCAAACTTTCAGAAACGAGAATGTGGTCGATAGCGCGGCGCGGGCGCCAGCTCGGGAACGTCGGCGGCGGCGCGAGCGGCGGCACGAGCGAGGTCTTGCGGTAGAGCTCGCGCAGTTCCGCGCTGTCCGCGGCGCAGTTGAGATCGCCCATCAGCACTGCGTGCGGCGCATCGGCCAGCAGTTCGGCGATGAAGCCGAGCTGGCGCATGCGGGCTTCGGGGCCGAGCGACAGGTGCGAGATGACGACCGTCAGCGCGTCGCTGCCGTTGCCGAAGCGCGCGAGCAGCGCGCCGCGGCCGGGAATGCGGCCGGGCAGCGGATGGTCGATGACTTCGGACGGTTCGATGCGACTGATCAGGCCGTTCGCCGACTGCGCGAGCCGCGACACGCGGCGATTCGGCTGATGACTCCAGTACGGAAAGCCCGCGGTCTCCGCGACGTACTGAGTCTGGTTCATGAAGCCCGAGCGCAGCGTTCCGGCGTCGGCTTCCTGCAGCCCGACCACGTCGAAATCTTCGATCGAGCGAGCGAGCGCTTCGAGATTCGCGCGCTTGCCCGGATGAGGCAGCCAGCTGCGCATGACGTAGTCGCTGTAGCGACCGACGCTCGCGCCGGCGACGATGTTGCAACTGAGCAGGCGCAGCCGTTCGATCGAAGGGCTGCTGCTGGGGGCGGAGCCGGGCGAGGCACTCATGGCGCGAGCCTATGCCGGTCGCGCCGGCCACCGCAAGCGACCTTGGTCGGATACGCGGCAGATCGAAACATCGGCGCGAGGAACGTGCGGCGTGGCGTTCGTTCCTCGCGCGATTCGACGTTGATTACTTCTTCTTTGCAGCGAGTTCTTTGTTGACCAGGAACAGCGCGAGTTCGACGGCCTGGCCCTGGCCGCCGGCCGAAGCCGCGTCGAGGCGATACTTGCCGTTGATCACGAGCGTCGGCGTGCTTTCGATCTGATAGGCCATCGCGCGTTCGCGGCCCTGGCTCAGATTGCCTTCGACGACGAACGACTGCGCCGTGCTCACGAAGTTCTTCGGATCGACGCCGAAGCCGGCGTAGAACCCCGCGAGGTCTTCGATCGAGCGCAGCGGCTTGTGATCGCGATGCAGCGCGTCGAACAGCGCCTGATGCGTCTTGTCGAGCACGCCGAGCGACTGCGCGGCGTAGAACGCGCGGGCCAGCGGTTCCCACGACGGGTTGAACACGACCGGCATGTAGTTGAACGTCACGCCGGCCGGCAGCTTGGCCTTGAGCTGGTCCGCGAACGGCTGGAAATGTGCACAGTGCGGGCACGCGTAGGAAAACACTTCGGTGACTTCGACCTTGCCGCTGGCCGGCGGCGTCGGCTTGGCGAGCACGATGTAGTGCTGGCCTTCCTTCCAGTCGGTCTTCGGCGCTGCCGCCTTGTCGTCCTGAGCGCCGCAGGCGCTGACGGCGAGGAGGCCGGCGAAGAGGAACATCAGTCGCTTGAGCATGGTGATCTCCAGAACGTCGAATTACTTGGCGGCCGCGGATTCCTGCGCGACCAGATGCAGGATGATGGCTTCGAGATTTTCCCAGCTGCCGGCGCTCTGGCCGTTCAGCCGGTACTTGCCGTTGACGATGAAGGTCGGCGTCGAGTCGACCTGGGTCGCCTTGATGTACGCCTCGGCCTTCTTCATCTTCGTGTTGATCGCGAACGAACTCGAGGTCGCGGTGAAATCGGCGGCCTTCACGCCGTATTTCTCGTAGAACTTCGCGACGTCTTCCATCGTCGGCGGCGGGTTCTTGATTTTGCCGTTGACGACGACGGCGAGCGAACGGCCGCCCCAGATCTCGGTGAACATGTCGTCGTGCGCCTTGTCGGCGACGCCGAGTGCCAGTGCCGTGTAGTAGCTGCGCTGGAACAGTGGCCACTGCTCGCCCTGGTTCCACGACGCCGGAACGTAGGTCATCACCGCGTTCGGCGGCAGCTTGGCCTTGAGATTCTTGACCTTCGGCGCGGCGGAGAAGCAGGCCGGGCAGCCGTAGGAGAACACTTCGGTCACTTCGACCTTGCCGGCCTGCTCGGTCGCCTGCGGCGGATCGATGCGGAAGTAGTGCTTGCCTTCCTGCCACGGGCCGCTCTGGGCCGACACGCTGGCCGCGGCGACGAGGCCGGCCAGGCCGAGGACGAAACGCTGGAACATCCGGATCTCCTGGTTGTGCCGCAGCCGTTGACGGCTGCGACGATCACTGCGAATCCGGAGCGTACGCGGGTTTGGCGGGCGCCGGTGCAGTCGAGGGGCACAGACACGCCGGACCGGGGCGAGTTCACGCCGAGCGGCGCGGGTCGCGCCCGGCGTTCAACAGCCGGCCGACCGGCACTTACTTGGCGGCGGTCGTGACCGGCTTGGCCGTATGCAGGCCTTCGGCGTACGAAGCGACCGCGACCACATCCTGTTCGGTGAGACGCTTGGCGATGTCCGGCATGATCCTGGCGCGGTCGTCGTCGCCCCAGGTGGCGCCGTTCTGCCAGTCCTTGAGCTTGGCGATGACGTAGTCGGTCCACTGGCCGGCGATCTGCGGATAACCCGAACCCGGATTGCCGCGGCCCGACGGGCCGTGGCACGACATGCAGGCCGGAATGCCGCGCTTGACGTCGCCGGTGCGCCAGAGCTGTTCGCCGCGCGCCTTCAGCGCCTCGTCGCCGTTGCCGGCGGTGGCCTGCTTCGTCGCGAAA
>CAMLLF010000236.1 GCA_946480705.1 uncultured Lysobacteraceae bacterium
TCGCCGGGTCCGTCCGGCATACAGCGATTCGTCCCATCGTCATGACGCCGCCTGCGCAGTTCGCCGCGTCGATTCGCCCAGAGACTCCTGACCGACGCGGCTGACCGCCGCGTCGCTTGCCGCTTTTTTCTTTTTTCTGGTTCGTTCGCAGTTCGTTCTTGCCAGTCTCGTGTTGGGGTTCCGCGATGGCGGGCCCGGACCTTGAGGGCGAGCGACATCCGCAGCGCAGGCAGCGCAGCGGACGCGCGTTGCGCTCCTGCAGGTCCGCCGTCTTCGCGGGTTCGTTTCGATCAGCGTAGAAACGTGGGGATTTCGAATGATTAACAGAGTTACGTTAGCGGCAAGCCTGCTGCTCACGATGGCAGCGCTTCCGGCTTCCGCCTTCGCCGTCGAAGGTGTCGAGGCGGTGACTTCGGTACGGCTGTCCAAACAGGAACAGCTGGCGGCGCCGGAGCCGTCGAACACGATCGAGGCGCCGCGTGTCGCCGCGAACTACACCTTCGCGACGACGACGACCGGCTCGCTGACCGACATGAGCACCGGCACGACGCAGCTGCTGGCGGGCAACATCGACGATACCGCGTCGCCGCTGACCAGCATCGGCTTCGACTTCTTCTACCAGGGCGTGCGCCAGACGCAGTTCTCGATCAACGACAACGGCGTGCTGCGACTTGGCGCCAGCGCACAGGCGAGCTCGCCGTACCAGCCGCTCGGCCAGGCGAATCTGCCGATCATCACGGCTTATGGTGCCGACCAGCGTACGCATACCGGCGACGGCAAGGTGCACTACCGCGTGTCCGGCACCGCACCCTCGCGCGTGCTCACCGTCGAGTGGCTCAACAACCAGTCGAATTTCAACACGGGCGGCACCGCCGATCTCACGTATCAGGTGCAGCTGCGCGAAGGCACCGGCGTCATCGAGTTCATCTACGGCGGCATGACGATGAGCACGGCCGGCTCGACCGACGTGAACTCGAACGATCCGCACATCGGCTTTTCCTCGAGCAACGTCATCGGCACTGTAGGGTCTGTCGACGCGCCGCTCAGCGGCACGCCGGCACCGAGCTTCAGCAGCGGCAGCGCGACGGCGGTGAACAACGCCTATGCGACGGCAGGTCCGTTGGCGGTGCTGACCTCGGCGGCCGACGGCTCTCGCCGTACGTTCTCGTTCACGCCTCCGACGCCGACGGCGCCGACAGCGCTGAATTTCAGCGGCGTGACGCCGACGTCGATGACGCTGAACTGGACCGACTCGCCGGACGAGCTGATTTATGCAATCTACAACTCGACCGACGGTACCAATTTCAATTTCTTCGCAACGGCGGCACAGAACGCGATCACGCTGCCAACGACCGGTCTCGCACCGAACACCACGTACACCTGGCGCGTGTTCGCCGTCTCCGAAGGTTCGCTGGGAACTGCGCTCAGCGGATCGCAGGCCACCTCGGCGCCGGGCAACATCGCGTCGACGCCGACCGGCGGCAACTGGAGCAATCCGGCGACCTGGATCGGCGGCGTTCTGCCGACCGACGGCGACAACGTCACGATCTCGGCCGGCAGCACCGTCACCATCGATACGGCTGCCGTCGCGCTCAACGTCACCGTGGCGAGCAACGCCGTGCTGCAGTGGGAAACGACGACCGCGCGTACGCTGACCGTCGGCGCCGACGTGATCAACGATGGTTTCCTGCAGAGCCAGCCGGCCGGTACGGTCACGACGCACAACCTCAGCATCGGCGGCAATCTCACGAACAACAACACGCTGGATTTCGCGACGTCAACTGCGGGCGCCGCCATCACGTTCACCGGCAGCAGCAACACGACCTTCGGCGGCGCCGGTGCAACCACCGACGTGCGCGCGATCACGATAAACAAAGGCACGTCGAACGCAGCGACGCTCGAACTGTCTCCGAGCAACTTCACGGTTCAAGGCGCCAACACCGACGTCGCCGGTTTCCTTACGCTCACTAACGGAACCTTCAAGCTCTCAGGCTCGTTCACCGCGACCAACCGCGTCTTCACTGCCGCGGCCTACACCATCGGAGCGAGCACGGCTTTCTGGCTCAACAATCCGAACTTCACGGTCGCCGGCCAGAACGGCACGGGCGCGGTCGCCGGACGCCTGCGCGTGAGCCAGGGCACGTACAACATCGGTACTGCGGCCGGCAATTCGCTGGGCTTCAACGCAGGCGCCAACGTCACCGTCGAAGGCGGCGCGATCAACTCGACGGCCCGCTTCGGTGTCGGTGCGTCGGGCAATGCAATCACGTACCTGCAGACCGGCGGCACGATCACGGTCAACACCGTCGGCAATACGTCGACGACGCTCGCGTCGTTCGATCTCGGCACCAACGCCGCGTCCTCGATCTCGATGTCCGGCGGTACCGTCATCGCGCAGCTCGCGTCGACCGCTGCATCCGGTCCGCGCGACTACCGCAATCAGGCGGGCAGCGGCGCTCCGGGCATCACCGGCGGCACGGTGCAGTTCGGCAACGCGAGCTCGGGCGCGGCCAAGGCGTTCAACGCCGCGGGCGTGTTCCCCGACGTCGTCGTCAACACGGGTACCGGCAATCATTCGCTCACGATGCTCGCGCCGACCGGCTTCAACAACCTGATGCGCAACCTGACGGTCGGCACCGGCGGCACTTTCAACACCGGCAACAACGTGTTCCTGTTCAACGGCGACACGATCACGAACAACGGCACGTTGACGTCCAGCGGCGCGAACTCGCGCTTCATCGTCTTCCGCCCGGCCACGAATGTCGCGTACACGGGTACCGGCACCGTCACGGCACCGATGAACAGCCTCGAACTGCAGAACGATCTGAACTTCACGTTCGATCCGGCCGTGAGCGGCGTCGTCGTGAATCGCGTCATCATCTTCGGCGGCAGCTTCGTCAACGCGAACAAGATCACGCTCGGCAACGCGGGCAATGCCACCGTGCAGATCGGCAACACGACGACGCCGACGGCCGGCGGCACATTCGACGTCGCGCCGAATTTCAATCTCGGCGGGACCGGCGTGCAGAACATCTCGTATCTGCGCACCGCGAATTCCAAGACGGCCGGCGTCGAAGTCAACCCGACGCGCGTGCTCAACAACCTCACCTATGACGACAACGACCCGACGCATACGCTGAGCATCGCCGGCGGCGGCCTGACGGTGAATGGCACGCTGGCGCTGACCAACGGCCGCGTCGTCATCGCGGCGCCGAACGCCGTCACGCTCGGCAGCACCGGCACGACGACGCGTACGACGGGCTACGTCGACGGCAAGCTCGCCAAGCCGCTGGCCGCAGCGGCACTGCGCACGTTCGAAGTCGGCACTGCCAACGGCTATTCGCCCGTGGTTGCGAACGTCACGGCCGGCACGTTCCCGCTGCTGTTCGAAAGCACGGCCGTGCAGGCTGTCATGCCGAACTTCGTGCCGGTGGACAAGGCGATCGCGCGTCACTGGCTGATCGGCGCGCCGGCCGGCACGACGGCGGATCTGACCTTCAGCTATCTCGACGGCGACGTCCCGGGTACGGCGACCGAGGCGAATCTGCGCACCTACAACGGTACGCCGGTTCCGCCGGCGAGCTTCACCGATCTCGGCGGCACGCTGGATACGGGCCTGAACACCATGCTGGTTTCCGGCGTCACGCAGTTCGACGCGTTCACGCTCGCCGAAGCCGGCGGTGCGGCCGCGGCCGATCTCCGCATCACCAAGACCGACGGCGTGACCTCGGTGCAGACCGGCGCGACGACGACCTACACGATCACCGCGGCAAACGCGGGCGCCCTCGGCGTCAATGGTGCGACGGTGAGCGAATCTCCGGGTGCGGATCTGACCTGCGGCGCGTGGAGCTGCGTCGGCAGCGGCGGCGGCACTTGTACGGCTTCGGGTACGGGCACGATCTCCGACGTCGTGAATCTGCCGGTCGGTGCGAGCGTCACGTACACGCAGCAGTGCACGGTCGCGACCGTGTCCGCCGCGGCGAGCGTCGACAACACCGCGAGCATCGCGGTGCCGGCCGGCTATATCGACACGGCGCCGGCCGACAACTCGGCCACCGACTCGAACGCGCTGACGCGCGTCGTCAACGCGAGCATCACCAAGACCGACGGCAGCACCACGGTGAATCCGGGCGCGACCGTGACCTACACCATCGTCGCCGGCAACAGCGGTCCGAATGCGGCGACGACGACGGTCACCGACAACTTCCCGGCCAGCCTCAACGGTTGTACGTGGACCTGCAGCGGAAGCGGCGCGACGTGCGGTTCGGCGAGCGGCAACGTCAACATCAGCGACACCGGTTCGATTCCGCCGGGCGGTACCTTGACCTATGTGGCAATGTGTACCTTGTCGCCGAGCGCGACCGGCACGCTGTCCAATACCGCGACTGTCGCGGTCGGCGCGTCCGAGAGCGACAGCGACGGCAGCAACAACAGCGCGACCGACAACTCGACCGTCGTCGCGCTGCCGGACGTCGCTGTGACCATCACCGACAACCGCCGCTTCGTCCGCGTCGGCGAATCGCTGAACTACACCATCGTCGTGTCGAACTCGGGCAGCCCGTCGACGGCGACCGCGGCGGTCAGCGATGCCTTGCCGGCCGAACTCGGCGGCGGTTCGTGGACCTGCACTCCGACCGGCGGCGCGACCTGCGCAGCAGGCACGGGCAATACGCTGACCGATACGGCGACGCTGCCGGCCAACACGCAGGTGACCTACGTGTACTCGGCGACGGTGCTCGCAGGCAGCCTCGACGAGACGATCACCAACAGCGTCAGCGCGACGTCCGCCGGCGATCCGAACACCTCCAACAACACCGCGTCGGACACGCCCGAGGACATCATCGTGCTGTTCAAGAACGGCTTCGAGAACGCACCGGTCACGATCGTGCCGGAAGGCGCCGGCAACGCGAACGGCTACATCGAAGGCGCGCTGCGCGTCGACCCGCAGCTGCTCGCCGGTCTCGACGCGACGCCGGTCACGGTCGTGACCGGCGTGACCGATCGCGGCGAAGAGCTGTTCGCACTCGAACTCGCCCGCTTCGGCGATGGCGTCGTGCTGCGCAGCGTGCTGCGCGACGCGAACGGCATGTCCGAGCGCGGCGCCTGGTTCGCGGTCGATCCGACCCGCGCTCCGATCGCGTTCGCCTGGCAGGCCGCGAGCGGCGACGCGAGCGACGGCTACCTGCGTCTCTCCGGCGGCGGCGCGCCGCAGCACAACGGCAGCCGCGGTGACCGCGGCCGCCTCGCGGCACTGCGTCCGGCCGTCGTGCAGGGCGTGCAATGGGTGACGCTCGCCGGCGGCAACTGATCGCCTTCCAAAGGCGCTGATGCGCCGTATGCGGCAACCAAGAGCCCGGGCTGGTCCCGGGCTCTTTTTTTTCGCATACCGTTCAGTCGAATGCTTGCCGCTCGCCATCAGGTACGCGCACGCGGCCGAACTCGCGGATTCGCGCTATCTCGCCCGGCAATGGGCGTGCTGCCCAGGAAGAAAATGATGCCCGGCGCGATGTAAAGAAGTGCATTCAACGCATGAGAAGCGATTTGTAGTTGGCGACTGAATGGATTTTGCATTTCAAGCTGTTTTCATTTTTTTATTTTTGCTTGCGGGGTGCTTTTTCCCTGCCTGCGGCGGTCTTCGCAAACGCGCAGGGATACTCGATTCAGGCGCCCGCTGATTCGGCGCACGTGATGGAGCACTCCGTCGGGCAGGCAACCTTCGCGGCGTTTTTTTCGATCAAGGACGGGACGGTCGCAACGGCGTTGCTGCAAGGGGAAACCGGCCGTCAGAGGCACGACTTGAATACTCGGCGAGTGGCCGGCGCGGACCCGTCGACGAAAGTCGAGTATCGGGCCGACGTCTCTCGCGCTCTGGCTTACAATGCGTTCTTTCCGTCAGCCCAGCGCCAGCGACCCGTGACCACGATCCAGCAGGAAGACTTCATCCAGAGCATCGCCGATGCGTTGCAGTACATCTCCTATTACCACCCGGTCGACTACATCAGGAACCTGGCCGCTGCTTACGAGCGCGAAGAATCGCCGGCCGCGCGCGACGCGATGGCGCAGATCCTGATCAACTCGCGGCTCTGCGCCGAAGGTCATCGCCCGATCTGCCAGGACACGGGCATCGTCACGGTCTTCCTCGATATCGGCATGAACGTGCGCTGGGACGCGACGCTCGGCGTCGAGGACATGGTCAACGAAGGCGTGCGCCGCGCCTACAACCATCCCGACAACAAGCTGCGTGCGTCGGTGCTCGCCGATCCGGCCGGCAAGCGCACGAATACCAAGGACAACACGCCGGCCGTCGTGAACATGCGCGTCGTGCCCGGTGACACGGTCGACGTCATCGTCGCCGCGAAGGGGGGCGGTTCCGAGGCGAAGTCGAAGTTCGCGATGCTGAATCCGTCCGACTCGATCGTGGACTGGGTGCTCAAGACCGTGCCGACCATGGGCGCGGGCTGGTGTCCCCCGGGCATGCTCGGCATCGGCATCGGCGGTACGGCCGAGAAGGCCATGCTGCTGGCCAAGGAAGCGCTGAT
>CAMLLF010000237.1 GCA_946480705.1 uncultured Lysobacteraceae bacterium
GGTGCCTCGGCGCCGGCCCCGGCGGTGACAGACCCGGCCGTGACGCCGGCGGACGCGGTGCTGGACACGGTGACCGGCGACATCGTCGACCTGCCGGTCAGCTACGTCGTCGGCGCGATCGTCGTCGACAAGAAGGCGTTCGACAAAGCCAGCGCCGCCGACCAGGCCGTGCTCAAGGAGGAAATCGGCAAGGCGTTCGCGCGTCTGGACCAGATCAGCATCGACGACAACACCAAGGCCGTCGACGCGCTGAAGAAGCAGGGCATCACGATCTATCAGCCGAGCGTCGAGGAAACCGCGAACTGGCAGAAGGTCGGTGCCGAATCGATGCTGAAGATCGAAGGCGACCGCTCGCCGTCGGCGGAGATCGTCAAGGCCGTCAACGACGAACTCGCGACGCTGCGCAAGAAGTAAAGAATCCTCGCGCCAAGGCCGCCATGACCCCTGCATTCCAGCGCAATCTCGCCCGTCTGCACCGTTTCGAAGACTGGGTGCTGACGCTGCTCGTCCTCGTCATGGTCGTGCTGGCCGGCGCGCAGATCGTGCTGCGCAATTTCTTCGACAGCGGCTTTCCCTGGGCCGAACCGGTGCTGCGCGCGCTCGTGCTCTGGAGCGCGATGCTCGGTGCGGTCATCGCGACGCGCGACGACCAGCACATCGGTCTCGACTTCATCGCGCGCTTTGCGGGCGGCACGGCGCTGCGCGTCGCGCGCTTCGGCGCACTCGCGTTCGCGGCCGCGCTGTGCGGCGCCATGGCCTGGTACAGCTGGGCGCTCGTGCAGCTCGATCGCGAAGGCCATACCGAAGGCGTCATCGGCATTCCGGCCTGGATGCTCGAACTGATCCTGCCGGTCGGCTTCGGCCTCATGGCGCTGCGTTTCCTGATCCGCTCGGTCCTGCCGGCGAAAGCGCATGAAACGCTGCCGGAGACCGGCGCATGATCTGGGTCATCGTCGGTCTGCTGATACTGCTCGCCGCGCTCGGCGCACCGCTGTTCGCCATCCTCGGCGCGATCGCGCTGATCGGTTTCCACATGGCGGGGCAGGAGGGCATCGCGGTCGCGGTCGAGTTCTACCGCCTGTCCGACATGCCCGCGCTGATCGCGATTCCGCTGTTCACGCTCGCGGGCTACATCCTCGCCGAAAGCAAGACCCCGCAGCGCCTCGTGCGCCTGACGAACGCGCTCGTCGGCTGGCTGCCGGGCGGTCTCGCGATCGTCGCGGTGCTCGCCTGCACCTTGTTCACCGCGTTCACGGGCGCGACCGGCGTGACCATCATCGCGCTCGGCGCGGTGCTGTATCCGGCGCTGCGCCAGGCGCACTACGGCGAAAAGTTCAGTCTCGGCCTGCTGACCGCGTCGGGCAGCCTCGGACTGCTGCTCGTGCCGTCGATGCCGCTGATCCTCTACGGCGTCGTCGCGCAGCAGTTCCAGACCACGCCGCCGGTCAGCATCGACGCGCTGTTCAAGGCCGGCGTGCTGCCGTGTCTGCTCATGGTCGTCATGCTCGGCGCCTACAGCGCCTGGCACGTGCGCAACGTCGCGCGCCCGCAGGCTGCGCCGCGCGGCGAACTCATGGCCGCGACCAAGGACGCCGCCTGGGAAATCCCGCTGCCGTTCGTGATCCTGATCGGCATCTATTCCGGCAAGCTCGCGGCGTCCGAAGCGGCGGCCGCGACCGCGCTCTACGTGCTGATCGTGACCGTGCTGATCCGCCGCGAAATCAAGCTTGCGGAACTGCCGCGCGTGATCCGCCATGCGATGGTGCTGGTCGGCGGAATTCTCGTGATCCTCGGCTTCTCGCTCGCGCTGACGAACTGGCTCATCGATGCGGAAGTGCCGGAGAAACTGTTCCAGTTCCTGCGCACGCACATCCCCGAGAGCAATCCGTTCCTGTTCCTGCTCGCGCTGAACCTGTTCCTGCTCGTGTTCGGCATGCTGCTCGAAGGCTTCCCGGCCATCATCCTGCTCGTGCCGCTCGTGCTGCCGGTCGCGGTGCGCTACGGCATCGATCCCGTGCACCTGGGCATCATCTTCCTCGCGAACCTGCAGCTCGGCATCTTCCTGCCGCCGCTCGGCATCAACCTCTACATCGCGAGCGCGCGCTTCCGCCAACCCGTGATGACGCTCGTGCGCGCCGCGGTGCCGTTCTTCCTGATCATGCTCGCGGCCACGCTGATCATCACGTACTGGCCGGGGCTGTCGCTCTGGCTCGCGCGCTGACGGCGGCACGCGTAGGTTGGCGGCGAGCCGACCCAGGCGAACCCCAGCATCGAGATGGTCGCCCGAGCCGAACGCCGGGCGGAAGAATCGTCGGGCGGGCGGCTGTGCGGGAACGCGGTGTGTCGTTCCTCCGGCATGGGCTTTTCGCGGCGGAAACACCACGATGTTGGGGTTCGCCTTGCGGCTCATCCCAACCTGCCGGGTTCCTGGTTATTTGAGCCCGGACCGCCTTTCCGTATAATCCCGTTTTTGCGACGGTCCTCAGGTATGCGCATCCTCGCCGAAGCCCTGACGTTCGACGACGTCTCGCTCGTTCCCGCCTATTCCAACGTCCTGCCCAAGGACGTCAGCCTCACCACCCGATTGACCCGCGGCATCCGGCTCAACATTCCGGTTCTCGCCGCCGCCATGGATACCGTCACCGAAGCGCGTCTCGCCATCACGATGGCGCAGTGCGGCGGCATCGGCATCATCCACAAGAACATGCCGGTCGAGCGCCAGGCCGCCGAGGTCCGCCTCGTCAAGAAATTCGAAGCCGGCGTCATCCGCGATCCGATCACGGTCGGGCCGGAAACCTCGATCCGCGAAGTCATGCAGATCGTACGCGCGCGCAACATCTCCGGCGTGCCGGTCGTCGAGGGCGAACAGCTCGTCGGCATCGTGACGAACCGCGACCTGCGCTTCGAGAAGAAACCGGACGATCCGGTGCGCCACATCATGACGCGCAAGGATCGCCTCGTTACCGTCAACGAAGGCGCGAACGAAGAAGAAGTCCTCGCGCTGCTGCACAAGCACCGCATCGAGAAAGTCCTCGTCGTCGACGACCTGTTCCGCCTGCGCGGCCTGATCACGGTCAAGGACATCCAGAAAGCCCGCGACAATCCGAACGCGGCGAAAGACAAGCACGAGCGCCTGCGCGTCGGTGCGGCCGTCGGCGTCGGCGGCGACACCGAAGACCGCGTCGCGGCACTCGTCGAAGCCGGCGTCGACGTCATCGTCGTCGACACGGCGCACGGTCATTCCCAGGGCGTGCTCGACCGCGTCGCCTGGGTCAAGAGAAACTTCCCCGACATGCAGGTCATCGGCGGCAACATCGTCACCGGCGACGCCGCGCGTGCGCTCGTCGACGCGGGCGCCGACGCGGTCAAGGTCGGCGTCGGTCCCGGTTCGATCTGCACCACGCGCATCGTCGCCGGCGTCGGCGTGCCGCAGATTTCCGCAGTCAGCATGGTCGCCGAGGCGCTGCGCGACTCGAACGTGCCGCTGATCGCCGACGGCGGCATCCGCTATTCCGGCGACATCGCCAAGGCGCTCGTCGCCGGCGCGTCCTGCGTGATGATCGGCGGCATGTTCGCCGGCACCGAGGAAGCGCCCGGCGAAGTCGAGCTCTACCAGGGCCGTTCGTACAAGAGCTACCGCGGCATGGGTTCGCTCGGCGCGATGCAGAAAGGCTCGAAGGACCGCTATTTCCAGGACGAAGCCGACGCCGACAAGCTCGTGCCCGAAGGCATCGAAGGCCGCGTGCCGTACCGCGGCCCGCTGCGCAACATCGTGCATCAGCTCGTCGGCGGCCTGCGTGCGTCGATGGGCTACGTCGGCTGCGCGACCGTCGACGAGCTCCGTGTAAAGCCGCAGTTCGTGCGCATCACGAGCGCCGGCGTGCGCGAATCGCACGTGCACGACGTGGCAATCACGAAAGAAGCGCCGAACTATCGGCTCGACTGATCGAAACGGGGACCTGCGGGTCCCCAATTTTTTTCGCCTTTTGCAAAAGCGCTGCCTTTTGCAAAAGCGACGAGTCACCTTGCAAAAGCGACGAGTTCACCGCAAGCCATGCAGAACATTCACGACGACAAGATCCTGATCCTCGACTTCGGCGCGCAGTACACCCAGCTGATCGCGCGGCGCATCCGCGAGATCGGCGTCTACTGCGAAATCTGGGCCTGGGACCACGATCCGGCCGACATTCCGAAGTTCGGCCCGCGCGCCGTGATTCTGTCGGGCGGTCCCGAATCGGTGACCGAGCATGAATCGCCGCGAGCACCGCAGATCGTGTTCGATCTCGGCGTGCCGGTGCTCGGCATCTGCTACGGCATGCAGACCATGGCCGAGCAGCTCGGCGGCAAGGTCGAAAGCGGCCACCATCGCGAATTCGGCTATGCCCAGGTGCAGGCCGATACCTCATGCAGCCTGTTCCGCGGACTCGTCGGCGACAGCGGAAAACTGCCGGCATTCGGCGAGGGCGAATCCTGGATGGGCGAGCAAGGGCCGCAGCGCACCGCCGACGCCGCTGCCGCACGCATAGCGCTCGACGTCTGGATGTCGCACGGCGACCGCGTCGTCGCGCTGCCGTCCGGCTTCGTGCCGGTCGGCGCGACCGAATCGCTGCCGTTTGCCGCGATGGCCGACGAAGCGCGCCGCTACTACGGCGTCCAGTTCCATCCGGAAGTGACCCACACCAAGCAGGGCGCCGAACTGCTGCGCCGCTTCGTTGTGGACATTGCTGCCTGCAAGACCTTGTGGACGGCGGCCAACATCATCGAGGACGCCGCCGAACGCGTGCGTGCGCAGGTCGGTACCGACAAGGTGCTGCTGGGCCTCTCGGGCGGCGTCGATTCGTCCGTCGTCGCGGCGCTGCTCAAGCGTGCGATCGGCGACCAGCTCGTCTGCGTGTTCGTCGACACCGGCCTGCTGCGCTGGCAGGAAGGCGACCAGGTCATGAAGACCATGGCCGACCACATGGGCGTCCACGTGATCCGCGTGAACGCGGCCGAGCGCTATTTCGCGGCGCTCGCCGGCGTCGAGGATCCCGAAGCCAAGCGCAAGATCATCGGCCGCCTGTTCGTCGAGATCTTCGAGGAAGAATCGGCCAAGCTCACCGACGTGAAGTGGCTCGCGCAGGGTACGATCTATCCCGACGTCATCGAGTCGGCCGGATCGAAGACCGGCAAGGCCCACGTCATCAAGAGCCACCACAACGTCGGCGGCCTGCCCGAGCACATGAAGCTCGGCCTCGTCGAACCGCTGCGCGAACTGTTCAAGGACGAAGTGCGCCGCCTCGGCGTCGAACTCGGCCTGCCGCGCGAGATGGTCTACCGCCACCCGTTCCCGGGCCCCGGCCTCGGCGTGCGCATCCTCGGCGAAGTCAAGGCCGAGTACGTCGAACTGCTGCAGCGCGCCGACGACATCTTCATCCGCGAACTGCGCGCCCACAATCTCTACGACAAGACCAGCCAGGCCTTCGCCGTCTTCCTGCCGGTCAAATCCGTCGGCGTCGTCGGCGACGCGCGCGCCTACGAATGGGTGATCGCGCTGCGCGCGGTCGAGACCATCGATTTCATGACCGCGCACTGGGCGCACCTGCCGTACGACTTCCTCGGCGCCGTGTCGACGCGGATCATCAACGAGCTGCGCGGCGTATCGCGCGTGGTGTATGACATCAGTGGAAAGCCGCCGGCGACGATCGAGTGGGAGTGAAACCGGGTCTTTCAAGGCCTATCGTTGGCTATCGAAAAATCGCTGTAAATTTGTGAGTTGCCGCCAGATCCTTCCGCTGGCCGGCGATGGGACGCCAGTGAAGCAGGTCTACGTGTTCGCGATCTGCATGGCAAAAAAAATGTGGACAACCCGGCCGATAGTGGCTTGGGGCAACACGGGCTACGGCTGCGGCCTCAAGCTCGTGCTGTTCGAACGACACCGTGCGCGTCTCGGTTCGGCCTATCCGATGGATGAGTGCCCCGGTCCCTCGGCCACGTGAAACTCGATGCCGACGGCACGCACCTGCTGATCGCCAGCCGCGACAGATCGTTTCGTCGAGGACGACGGCAACATCTAGTGCGTCGACGTATTCCTGCTCGACAAGATCGAGGACTGCCTGTTCGCGAACGAGTTCGGGCAGCCCTGATCGATCGGGAAACCGACCTGGCCGAGTCCGCCGCGTTCTGGAGCCGCGCGCTCGGCAAGCCGATCGCGATGTTCGATCAGGACGGCGACGGCGCTACGCCGGACTCGAGACCGCCGACGACGAGCCCATCATCCTGCTGCAGCGCGTCGATCACGACAGCCGCGTGCACCTGGACATCGAAACCGACGACGTGCAGGCCGAGGCGGAACGCCTCGAAGCGCTCGGCGCGAAGAAGATCGCGTTCCGTCACGGCCGCTGGTGGGTCATGGAAGCGCCGAGCGGCCACCGCTTCTGCGTCGTGCGGCAGCAGCGCAAGGCCCTCGGGCCGCATGTGAACCGGTGGGAGTAAGCGGCTGGGTCCCTGCCTTTTTACTCAC
>CAMLLF010000238.1 GCA_946480705.1 uncultured Lysobacteraceae bacterium
GCGATCTCAAGCCCGGCAACGTGCTCGTGCCGCTGATCGACGGCCGCGCCGTGCCGAAGATCATCGACTTCGGCATTGCGATCGGCGTCGACCACGGCGGCGACACCGGCGAATACGCGGGCACGTCGCTGTACATGAGTCCCGAGCAGTGCGGGCTCGTCGACGGCAACGTCGACGTGCGCAGCGACGTGTACTCGCTCGGCGTCATGCTGCTTGAGCTGCTTGCGCCGGCAGGCACGCTCGACGCGCTGCGCGAGCGCGGCGTCGGCGCGAGCCAGCTGTCGCGCGTGCTGCGCACGGAACGGCCGTCCGGCCTCACGCATCACGACGCGACGCAATGGCTGTCGCTGCCGGCACTGCGCGCGATTCCGCGCGAGCTGCGTTACGTGATCGCGCACGCGACCGATGTCGATCGCGACGCGCGCTACGGATCGGCACAGGCGCTCGCCGACGATCTGTCGAACTATCTGGCCGACCGTCCGCTCGTCGCGGTGCCGGCGACGCGGCGTTATCTGATCGGCAAGTTCGTGCGCCGGCACCGCGTGCCGATCGGTGCGGGCGCGGCCGTGCTCGCGGCGCTGGTGCTGGGACTGGGTGCCGCGATCTTCGCGCTGCTGCAGGCACAGGCCGAACGCACGCGCGCCGAGGAAGCCGCGCAGCGTGCGACGCGCGAGGCCGCGCGCAACCGCAGCCTCGCCGATTTCCTGTCGACGGTGCTCGCCGGCATCGAACCCGAACAGGCGCGCGGACTCGACACGACGCTGCTGCGCCAGGTGCTCGATCAGGCTGCAGCGCGCGCACAGCGCGACCTCGCGAACGACGAGGCCCAGCTCGGCGACATCGAGGCGACGATCGGCCGTGCGTATCGCTCGATCCAGGTGCTCGACAACGCCGAAGCGTTCCTCGGCCGCGCGCTGGAACGGCAGCGCGCGCGTTTCGGCGCCGACTCGGCTACCGCGCTGGAGACCGAACGCTTCCTGCTCTGGAGCATCAGCGAAAACGGCCGCGAGAACGAAGCGCTGCCGCGCATGCGCGAGCTGCGCGAACGCACCGCGCGCGCGCTCGGCGACACCGCGCGCGCAACCTTGCTGGCCGATCTCGCCGCCGGCTGGTTCGAATACCTCGCGGGCAACATGAAACCGGCCGAGACGGCGCTGCGCCGCGCGAGCGACGGGCTTGCCGCGACGGCGGGTGCCGACGATCCGAAGGCGCTCGACGCGCTCGGCCGCTACGGCGTCGTGCTCGCCGACTCGGGCCAGTACGACGCGGCACGCCCGGTCTACGACCGCGTGCTCGCGGGCTACACGAAACTGTTCGGCGTCGACGATCCGCGCTCGCTCGGCGTGCGCAACAGCCTCGGCATCCTCGCGATGCAGCAACGCCGCTACGCCGACGGCGAACGCGAATTCCGCAGCATGCTGCCGGTCTACGAAAAGCTCTACGGAGCCGACCACGTGCAGACGCTCGCGCTCGCGCTGAACATGTCCGGCGCGCTGCGCCAGCAAGGAAAGGTCGCCGAATCCGGCCCGTACTACCGCCGCGCCTACGACGGCTTCCTCGTGAAATACGGCCCGGATCATCTGCGCACGCTGATCGCGCAGAACAATCTCGCGAACTATCTGATCGACGACCGCAAGCCCGCCGAAGCCGTCGCGCTGGCGCGGGAAGCCGTGACCCGCGCACGCGAACCCTATGCGAGCAATCGCATCATTCTCGGCGAATTCCACTTCACGCTCGGCAAGGCCCTGTTCGCCGCCGGCAAGCTCGGCGACGCGGAGACGGAACTCACGCAGGCCTGGCGTCTGCGCTCGGAAGAAATGGGCGCCGACGCCGAAGACGCGCGCGACGTCGCGAAGAAGCTCGCCGAACTCAAGCGCGCGCAGAAGCAGGAGCCCGCCGCACGCGCGTGGGACGCGAAGGCGCAGAAACCGTAGGTTGGTTGAGCCGCAGGCGAAGCCCAACATCGAAGTGATTCCGCTTCGAAGAATCCGTACCGAAGAAATGCCTTCGCTGCCGATTCCGACTGTGCCGCAACGCGCTTCCTGCACCTGGCAAAAAACCACACGTGGCATCTCGACGTTGGGCGTCGCCTGCGGCTCAACCCAACCTACGAACTACGAAGTCGTCTGCGCCACGAATTGCGGCTGCGCGCGCACGCGATCGAGCCAGGCGCAGATCTGCGGATATCCGCCGAGATCGAAGCCGCCATCAGCCGCGGCGTGCGTGTACGCGAACAAGGCGATATCGGCGATCGTGTATTCGTTGCCTGCGAAGAACGGCCGCTCGGCGAGATGCTGCTCCATCACGGCCAGCGCCTGCGCACCGCGTTCGCGCAGGCGCGGCAGGTCCGCGCGGCGCGGATGATCCTCGGCCAGCCAGCGGCAGATGAAGCGCGCGACGGCGATATAGGGCTCATGGCTGTACTGCTCGAAGAACAGCCACTGCAGCACTTGCGCGCGCTGCCACGGATCCGACGGCCAGAGCGGCGTGCCGTCGGCGAGATAGCAGAGGATCGCGTTGGATTCGGCGAGCCAGCGGCCCGGCTCGACTTCCAGCAGCGGCACCTTGCCGTTCAGATTCATCGCGAGGTACTGCGGCGTGCGCGTCTCGCCGGCCGCGCTGTCGATCTCGACCCAGCGATACGGCCGGCCGAGCTGTTCGAGCAACAATTCCACCTTGTAGCAATTGCCGGACGACTTCATGCCGTAGACGGTCAGCATCGGAAAACGCTCCGTAGGTTGGGTTGAGCCGAAGGCGAAGCCCAACATCGAGGTATTTCGCCTGTCGGAAACATCGCCCGGCGGTGGTTGCCGTCAGCGTGCCGACCGCGATGTCGCGGTTCGCCTTCGGCTCACCACGACCTACGCGTGTTTTCTGCGCGTACGCCATTCCTCGCGCGTCTGGCCCCAGGCGTCGATCGTCATCGTGTCGTAGGGCGCCGGCAGTTTCACGCGACGCAGGTTGCGCGCGCCCAGGCGTTCGGCGACGCGCTGCGACGGGACGTTCTCGGGATCGATGCAGTGAATGACTTCGGTCCAGCCCAGCGCGTCGAAGGCCCAGTCGATCGCCGCCGTCGCCGCTTCGACCGCATAGCCTTTGCCTTGCCCCGCCTGCGACAGTCCCCAGCCGACTTCGGTGCCGGGCCAGTCGGCCGGCATCCACGGTCCGATGCGGCCGATCCAGCGGCCGCTGTCGCGTTCGATCACGGAGAACATCGCGAAGCCCTGCAGTTGCCAGGAACCCGCCATGCACATCATTGCGCGCCACGCGGCGGAGCGGCCCTGCACGCCGCCGAGGAATCGCATCGTCTCAGGTTCCGCGGCAAATTCCGCCCAGGCATCGAGATCCTCGATGCGCGGCGTGCGCAGGAGCAGACGTTCGGTTTGCAGCTCGATCTCAGCCATGCGTCAATGCTCCGACTGCCGAACAACGAACGCGAGGGTGCAGCGCGGCGCAGCGAAGCCGCCGGCGCGACGGAGAAGCGCCCGAATCAGAACGCGTTGATACCGGTCAGTTCGCGACCGACCACGAGCTGGTGCACCGTCTCGGTGCCTTCGTAGGTGATGACCGATTCGAGGTTCAGCGCGTGGCGGATCGGGCTGTATTCCGTCGTGATGCCGGCGCCGCCGAGGATGTCGCGCGCTTCGCGTGCGATGTCGAGCGCCATGCGCACGTTGTTCCACTTCGCGAGCGAGACCTGGGTCGGCTGCATCCTGCCGGCGTCCTTGAGACGGCCGAGCTGCAGCGACAGCAGCTGCGCCTGCGTGATGCGGCGGGCCATGTCGGCGAGCTTCAGCTGCACGCTCTGCGTCGCGGCGATCGGCTTGTTGAACAGCACGCGCGTCTTGGCATATTCGGTCGCTTCGTGCAGGCAGGCGATCGCCGCGCCGATCGGTCCCCAGGTGATGCCGTAGCGCGCCTGCGTCAGGCAGCCCAGCGGTCCCTTGAGACCCTTCACGTTCGGCAGGCGGTTGGCATCCGGCACGCGCACGTTGTCGAAGAACAGGCCCGACGTCACCGACGCGCGCAGGCTCATCTTCTTGTGGATTTCCTGGGCGACGAAGCCCGGCATGCCCTTTTCGACGATGAAGCCCTGGATGCCTTCCTCGGTCTGCGCCCAGACGATCGCGATGTGCGCGAGGTTGCCGTTCGTGATCCACATCTTCGCGCCGTTGATGATCCAGTCACCGCCGTCGCGCTTCGCGTTGGTCTTCATATTGGCCGGATCCGAGCCGCCGTGCGGTTCGGTGAGGCCGAAGCAGCCGATGACCTTGCCCGCGGCCATGTCGGGTAGCCAGCGGCGGCGCTGCTCTTCGCTACCGTAGGCGTAGATCGGATACATGCAGAGCGAGGACTGCACCGAGGCGAAGCTGCGGATGCCGGAATCGCCGCGCTCGAGTTCCTGGCAGATCAGGCCGTAGCTCACGGCGTTCATGCCGGCGCAGCCGTAGTCGGTCGGCAGGCTCGAACCGAGCAGGCCGAGTTCGGCCATTTCGGGAATCAGGTCGGTCGGAAACACGCCCTTGTCGAAACAGTCCCCGATGATCGGGAGCACGCGCTCGTCGGTGAAGCGGGCCACGGTGTCCTGCACCATGACTTCCTCTTCGGACAGCATCGAGCGGACATCGTAGAGATCGTAGGGATTGAGCGTGCTGGCGGCCATGGAAATTCCGGATTTCGCGCGGGAAACGAAGGGAAATGAAGCGACGGGAGCCCTGTGCGAAGGGCAGCGCGGCATTCTAGCGGCGCCCCCGGCAAACTTCACCCGCGCCGCGATTGGCCCCGCCGATCCCGTCGAGATTGGCGCCAGCGTGGCGCCATCGCACCGATGCGTGCCGTCGCGCCCCGCGCTGCGTATCATGCCGGCCGGCTCGTTCGCGCGGGAGCGCCATGCAGGTTCCGGTTCTGACGTATCACGGCGTCAACATCGACGGCAACGCCTATGCCGGCAACGACCACGTCGCGTTCGCCGCGGATCTCGAGCTCATCCACGAACTCGGTCTGCGCATCGTGCCGGCGCAATGGGTCGTCGACCAGCTGCTCGGCCGCACGCAGCGCGACCTGCGCCGCTGCGTCGCGCTGACCTGCGACGACGGCAGCAATTTCGACTATGACGATCTCGACCATCCGACGCACGGGCGGCAGATCAGTTTTCACTCCGCGCTGCGCGCATTCCGCGCGCGCCACGGCGAGCGCGCCCAGCCCGACCTGCATCTGACGTCATTCGTGATCGCCGATCCGTTCGCGCGCAAACGCATGGACGAGCAATGCCTGGTCAGCCGCGACTGGATGCAGTCGCGCTGGTGGCGCGCCGCGCAGGACGGCGGTCTCGTCGCGATCGAGAACCACAGCTGGGATCACAACCATCCCTGCCTGGCGACCCCCGGTCCGCACGGCCTCGCGCGCGGCGACTTCCACGCGGTCGCCGACGACGCGCAGGCGGAATTCGAGATCGCGCAGTCGCAGCACTTTCTCGCCCAGCAGCTCGCCCCGCATGCGCCGCGGCTGTTCTGCTACCCGTTCGGCCACGTCAACGATTTCCTGCGCACCGACTGGCTGCCGCGCCGCGGCCCGGCCGTCGGCCTCGACGCCGCGTTCGGCGACGGCGCCGCGCCGGCAACACCGGCATCGGACCGCTGGAACGTTCCGCGCTACATCTGCGGCTGGCACTGGCGCTCGCCGGAGGCGCTGCGGGGGATTCTTGAAGCAGCACACAGAGCGTAGGCGGCAAGAACGGGAGCCGGTGTCTCCCCAGTGTCCTGTTCCGTAACTACAAGGCACTGGAATTGCTCGACCGTTAGTTACGGAACAGGGACACTGGTTCCTTGCCGATGCCTCCCTTCCCGGGCCTTCTCTCCCGACGTTGTCGGAGCAGACGGAGTCGCCGTACTCAAAACGCCCCGAGCGCATGCACCTTCGCGACCAGCGCGCGCTTGTGGTTGTCCTGCAGCGGCTTGTGCCAGTTGACGATGACGTGTTCGTGTTCGGTCTGCACGAAGCCGGCGGCCAGCGCGACTTCGAGCGCACGCTTGTCGCCGCAGTGGCCGAAGAACGCATCGCAGCAGCCCGCATATTTGCGGAATGCATATTTCAACAGATAGAACCACAGCCCGCCGGCGGCGCGCAGCGCATCGCGCTGTTCGGGCAGCATCAGCCGCGTCGTGTCGCCGTCGCTGCAGGACCCGCCCGACAGGTACACGTCGCCGAACGGCATCATGTGCGAGAAGCCGGCCAGGTGCAGCGCGCCGTCGGGCGCGCGATACAGGCCGACGAGATGCCGCGGGATGCTCGGCGGCGGGTGCCCGAACTTGCGCCGGAACAGATCGGCGACGAGGAAGTAGTCCGCCACCTGCGCGATGGGCGCTTCCTTGTCCTTGTTGAGGGCGACGATGACCTTGCTGCCCTTCATGCCCGCGAGGTGCTGGATCGCGCCGCTGATGCCGACGGCCACGTAGAGCCGCGGCGCCACGACCTTG
>CAMLLF010000239.1 GCA_946480705.1 uncultured Lysobacteraceae bacterium
ACAACGAACAGGACGAAGCGCGCTATGTCGTCGAACGTATCCGCGAATACGTCAATGCCGACGGCGCGGCTTCGGATGTCGCCATCCTGTATCGCTCGAACGCGCAATCGCGCGTGTTCGAAGAGCAGCTCAACCAGCACCGCATTCTCTATCGCGTGTTCGGCGGCCAGCGCTTCTTCGACCGCGCCGAAATCAAGGACGCGCTCGCCTACCTGCGCCTGATCGCGAACCGGCACGACGACGCCGCATTCGAGCGCACCGTGAACACGCCGCCGCGCGGCATCGGCGACCGCACGCTCGAACTCGTACGCCAGTACGCGCGTCGCGATGCGAGTTCGCTCTGGGAATCGGCACTCGGCATCGTCGGCGGCAGCGAACTCGCGCCGCGCAGCCGCAACGCGCTGCGCGCCTACATCGAACTCATCGAAGCGCTCGCCAAGGAAGCACTCGGCGTGCCGGCGCCGGAGACCGCGAACGCGGGACTGTTCGACGCCGCCGATGACGCGCTGGCCGAGATCGAAGTCGGCCTCACGCTGTCCGAACAGATGGACACGGTCATCGCACGCAGCGGACTGCGCGACTACTACGAAAAGGACTCGCGCGGCAGCGCCGAGGCGCGCGTCGAGAACCTCGACGAACTCGTCAACGTCGCCGGCCGCTTCCAGCTGACGCCCGAAGACGAAGAGGCCGGGCTGTCCGAGCTCGCCGCATTTCTCGCGACGGCCGCGCTCGAAGCCGGCGAAGGCCAGGGCGAGCCGGGGCAGGACTGCGTACAGCTGATGACCCTGCACACCGCGAAGGGGCTCGAATTTCCGCTGGTGTTTCTCGTCGGTCTCGAAGACGGGCTGTTTCCGAGCCAGAAATCGCTCGATGAACCCGGACGCCTCGAAGAAGAACGCCGCCTCGCCTACGTCGGCATCACACGCGCGCGCGAGCGGCTCGTGCTGAGCTATGCCGAACAGCGCCGCCTGCACGGCATGGAAACCTACGCGCGGCCGTCGCGCTTTCTCAACGAGATTCCGCACGATCTGCTGCACGAAGTCCGTCCGCGCGTGCAGGTCAGCCGCCCGGCCTACAACAGCCGCTACCACCATCAGGCGAGTCTCGACGAAGCGCCGAGCCTCAAGCTCGGGCAGCGCGTCGTGCATGCAAGCTTCGGCGGCGGCGTCGTGACCGACTACGAAGGCGTCGGCGAACACACGCGCGTGCAGGTCAACTTCGAGAACGTGGGGTCGAAGTGGCTCGTGCTCGCCTACGCGAACCTGCAGTCGGCGTGATCAGAAACGAGGGGAGAGCAGATAACAATTAGAGAATGCGCGTTTCTCTCTATTTCCTACCTGTTCCGCCCTGGTTTCCCGATTCAGACCGGCCGCCGCTTCGACAACCGCCGGCGCGATTCGCCGCCGCGCGTCGTGGCCTTGACGGCCTTCTTCGCGACTTTCTTGACGGTTTTCGCCACGGGATCGCCGTGCACCGCGGCCTGCGGCTTCGGTACGCCGTCGGGTACGTAGTCGCCAATCGTGGATTTCAGCGGACAGACCGCGAACACCGGGCACTTGCGGCACCCGACCGCAAGCGCGACAGGACAGAGAACCATGACGTTGCTCCCCTACGTGGCACCGGGACGCGCCCGGATCGCTGCGTGGACCCGGCTCAACGATAACGCGGACGCCGCAACGAAAAAACCGCCCTTGCGGGCGGTTCTCTCCGATCCTTCCCTGGATGCCGGACTTCAGCCCCGGCCGCCGCGCGAGCGGAACTCGCCGAGCGCCTGCGCGATGTCGTCGGCCATGGGCTCGATGACCTCGCGCGCCTTTTCCGACGCATTGAGCGACGTGAAGCTGACCTGCTCGGTCCAGCCCGGACCGAGTGCGCGGCGGCCCTTGAGCGCGAACGCCCGCATCGAGACCTGCGCGGTATACAGGGTCGACGCCTGGCCGTAGTAGGTCAGGACCTGCGAGCCGACCGGACGCACATACACGACGATCACGGCATTGGCCTTGCCGGCGAGACGGCCGACGTCGCCGTCGCTGTCGTCGCGCGTGCGGCCGCCGTCGATCACGTTGAAGCCGGCGCGCTGCAGCGAACGCGTGATTTCCTGGCGCGCCGGGCCGGCGATGACGGCGTCGCCGCCGACGAGCACGGCCACGGTCGGCACGCGCGGTTCGGCCGGCGCCGACGGCGAGTCTTCCGGCGGATTCGCGCGCGCAATGCGCGTGGCCGGCGGATCGTCACGCGCGATGCGCGGCGCCGGCGCGCCGTTCTCGCTCGCGCGCGCCGCGGCGAGATCGCGCAGCGCATCGACGCGCGAGGCGCGCGGCTCGGGGCCGTCGGCGGCGGTCGACGCCGGCGTGTCGGTGCTCGCTACGGTCTGCGACGTCGTCGGCTCGACCGGCGCCGTCGTCGACGGCGCGGGCAGCGTCGATGCGGCGGCAGTCGGATCGTTCGCCGGCGTCGTGGAAGCCGTCGTGTTCGCGACTGGCGCATCGGGCGTGGTCGCCGCCGGCAGCGTCGCGACCGTGGCCGGCGGCGTCGTGGTTGCCGCCGGCGTCGCGGCCGGCTGCGTCGGCGTCGTGGTAGCCGGCGTCGTCGTGGCGACGGTCGTCGCCGCCGACTTCAGGAACGGGATCTGGTCGCGGAATGCGAACACACTGCCGCCGACGGCGAGCAGCAGGACCGCGGCGATCGCCCACGGCAGCGGCGAGCTGCGGCGTGCCGGCGCGGCCTGCTGCGGCACGCGGCTCTGGCGCGTCGCATGCGGCGCGGCCTGCATCGGCGGCGGCGTCGGCATCGGTCCCGCCGAGGTACCGGCATTGAGCTGGCCCGGACGCGGCGTCGGCACGGTCTGCGGCAGTGAACGTTGCGCCGACACCGGCGTCTTCATGCCGATCACGGTGGCCGCGGCGGTCGAGATCATCGGTTTCACGCCGATCGTCGGCGCACCGGCCAGCAGCGGATGCTGGCGCAGGTCGTCGGCAAGTTCGTGGCAATTGTTGTACCGCTCGTTCGGGTCCTTCGCGATCATGCGCGACAGGATCCGCGACAGCTCCGCGTCGACGTCGCTGTTGAGCTGGCGCACGTCGGGGATTTCCGCGCGGACGACTTCGAGCATGAGGCCGAGCGGCGACTCATCGGTGAACGGCATGCGGCCGGTCAGCATCTCGAACAGCACGATGCCGAGCGAGAAGATGTCCGAGCGCGAATCGACCGGCTTGCCGAGGCAGACTTCCGGCGACAGATAACCCGGCGTGCCGACGAATTCGCCGGTCGACGTGAGTTTCTTCGAGAAGTCCTGCGTCACGAGCGCGATGCCGAAGTCGGCGATCTTGATCGCGCCGCGACTCGTGACCATGAGGTTGCCGGGCTTGATGTCGCGATGGATCACGCCCTTGTCGTGCGCGCTCGCGAGGCCCATCGCGGTCTGGTAGATCACGCGCGCCGCCTGTTCGGGGCGCAGCTTGCCGTCGCGCTTGAGCAGCGAACCCAGTGATTCGCCTTCGACGAACTCCATGACGAAGAAAGTCTGCCCTTCGTGCTCGCCGATGAAGTAGATCTGGATGATGTGCGGGTCGTTCAGCGAGGCCATGCTGCGCGCTTCGCGCAGGAACCGCTCCTTGACGCTTTCGTCGTGGGCCAGCGATTCGGCCAGCACCTTGATCGCGACGTAGCGGTTGAGCGAGGACTCGTAACCCTTGTAGACCACGCCCATTCCGCCGCGCCCGAGTTCGGCAACGATGTCGTAGTGGCCCAGCTGCGTTTTCATGACGGCTCCGGTTAGGCGATGACGCCTGTTGACTCTGTTGACAAGCTTAGCACCGTATGTTCTCGGTGCCGTGGCGGGATTGGCGCGTCCCGGCGTGAACCGCTCACTGAGCGAACGTGACCGGCTTCGCATTCGGCGCAGCGTTCCCGCCGCTGCCCTATCAATACGCAAAACGGCCGGCGGCGCTGGCAGCGAACACGGCGTTTCGTCGTGCGCGCTCACAAACCTGAATACGCCCGGTCACGGCGGCCTCGCGCGCGCAGAAGAGCGCAACGAGACTTACATGTTGGTGTCGCAGAATCGATACGAACGGAAATTTCCAAACTCCCTAACATCACGCGTGCTATCAGCCAGCGGATGACTGCGAAACCCCGCCTCGCCCTGATCCTCATCGTGCTCGCGTTCGCGCTGGGCCTGCTGCGCGCCGTGCCGCTGCTGACGCATGCGCCGCTGCTCGCCATCGCGAACAGCTTCGACCAGGCCCGCTATACCGGCTGCTTCGACCTGTTCCCCGACCGTCCCGCAGCGATACGTCCCGACGAAAACAGTCCGAACGCACCGTTTGAGTTCTATCGCTTCCAGAAGAACCCGGTGCGGCTGTGCTACGGCTCGAGCGAACTGCTGCCGCAGGCCGTCGCCGTCGGCGTATACAAGATTCAAGAATCCCAAGGTGTCGAACGCCACTCGGTGCGCTGGATAGGCGGGTTGAGGTTGTTCGTGCTGAGCCTGCTCGTCGCCCTGTTCTGCCGCGCCTGGTGGAAACGCGGCCTGTGGCCCGCGGCGCTTGCCAACGCGGTCGTGTTCGCCGCGGTGCTGACGGACCCGTCGGACACGATGTACTTCAACACGTTCTACGCCGAAGCGACCGCGCTCGTCGCGGCGTATGCGTTGTTCAACCTGATCCTGCTCCATGCGCACAGTCCGCGCACGCGCGGCGGCATCGCGCTGCTCGCGCTCGCCGCGCTCGCGCTTGCGACGAGCAAGATCCAGCACCTCGTACTGCCGCTGTGCCTCGCGGCCGGCGTGCTCGCGTTCGGACGCTGGCATCTGGGCCGCTGGCCCTGGCAGGGCTGGGCGCTGCTCGCCGGCGCCGTGATCGGCTGCGGCATCCAGGTCACGCAGCTTGCGCGCGGCGACACGATGATGAACTCGATCCGCTCGTTCAACCGCGCGAATCTCGTGTTCACGGGGCTGCTGCCCGCGGTGTCCGATCCGCTCGCGACGACGCAGCGTCTCGGCCTGCCGGCCGCCTGCGCGGCACATGTGGGCAAATCGGCCTGGCAGCTGCCCGGGCTTGCCGAAGACGTCTGCCCCGGCATGGAAAAGCTCGGCCGCACCGATGTCGTCGTCGAATTCCTGCGCGAACCCGTCGCGCTGCTGCGCTTCTTCGGCAACGGCATCGCCGTGCTGAATCCGTGGCTGCCGCGCAATCTCGGCCATGTCGAAGGCGAGATCCTCGGCAAGCTGCCGCCGCAGTTCGTCAGCTGGAACGGCCTGCTCGACCGTCAGCCGGTGCTGCGCAATCTGCTGTTCGCGCTGCCGCTGCTGGTGGCCGTCGTCGCGCTGCGGCGGCGCGACCGCTTCGCGCTGTTCGCGCTGCTCGCGGCCATGCTGCCGCCCGCCACGTTCGGCATCACGATCTTCGGCGACGGGCTGGCCGACGTCGCCAAGCAGGGGCACCTGATCTTCAACACGACGCTCGCGTTCGCCTGCACGGCGATCGTGCTCGGCGTCTGCGCGCTCGTCGCGCGCCGGTCGCTGAGCGCGCCGCTAGCGCTGGACCGTATGAATGCCGTCCAGTTCGACCAGCAGTTCGGCGCGGCAAATGTCGCCGAGCAGGACGAGTCGCTTCGCCGCGTCGGGTAGGCGCTGCTCCAGCAGCGCGCTCGTCGGCGCGAGATCGTCGCGGTGCCGCACGTAGGCCTTGAGCACGCTGCCCGCGCCGAAACCCGGCAGGTTGCCGGCGCTCGCGAGCAGGCTGTCGAGATTCGCGAAGGTTTCGTCGAGCTGCGCCGGCAGGTCGCCGCCGTGGCGCGACTGATGGCCGACGACGGCCGCAGTCCCCGAAATGTGCAGCTGCGGCTCGGCGCAGGGGCCGCGCATCGCGCGCGCGAACGTCGGCGAGGTCGGGCCGTATTCGCGCGGATAGCGCCAGGCGCTGACCTGCCGCGGATTCTCGACGGCGACGCCGGCTTGGCGCGCGGCGAGCCAGTACACCTGCAGCACGGCCTCGCCGTCGCTGCGGCCGATCGCGCTCGCGGCCGCAAAACCCTGCCGATGCACGCTGCGCATGCCTGCCGAGCGGCCGGTGCAGAAATGTTTGTAGCGTTCCGCGTCGCCGGCGCCTTCGTTGATCGCGGCGAGGTAGTTCCAGATGCGCAGCAGATGCGGCCATCGCCGCGTCAGCGTGAAGCGCGAGAGTTCCGCATAGGCCGCCTCGGTCGCCGACCGGCTGGAGCTGCAGCCGCAGGTTGTTCAGCTCCGCGCGCAGCAGGCTCCGCTCGAGCGCCGCCGCGCGCCGCTCGCGCTCGCGCTGCGCGAGCACGCTCTCCGCCAGCGCGAGCAGCGCGAGCGTGGCCACGAAGAACACCGCGTCCGTCGCTCCCTCGTACGCGTAGCGCGCCGGCGTGAACGACCAGTCGTAACCGCGAAGGCCTAACGACGGGCCGAGCGCGGCGCGCACCGCGATCATCGCCGTCGTGT
>CAMLLF010000240.1 GCA_946480705.1 uncultured Lysobacteraceae bacterium
CGTCGGCATGATGATGACGAGCGTGGTGGGGATGAATCGCACCGACACGATCGGCAAGAAGCATTCCGCCAATATCGGCGCGAGTTACGAATTGACCGTCGGCGGCGACAATGGCTCTCGCATCGTCATGGATGCCGAGAGCATCACCTTCGTCATCGGCGCCAGCTCGATGCGCCTGGAAAAAGGCGGCAAGGTGACCATCAGCGGCACGGAGTTCAACTTCGGCGCCAGCGGGCCGGTGCAGATCAGCGGCAATGACATCGACCTGAACTGAGGCACGGCGGCCATGGAATTCCGAAATCGGACGCCGTTTCCGGCGCTGCGGTTTGCCAGCGTCGACGCGCAGGATCAGGAGCATCACGTCGTCGCGATGCGCGTGACCTACCGCCTGCGGCGCAATGCCGATGCCAGTACCGCGACGCGCGATGCCTTCGATGCCAGCGTCATCGAGCGCGATGCGCCGCCACTCGTGCTGGCCGACGACTATGCCGGCGATCCGGAAACCAGCAGCACGCGGCAGGAAAGCGATCTCGCGCCGTTCAAGCCGCGCTGCGATGTCATCGTCAATGCAGTCGCTCACGCACCCGGTGGCATCCCGAGCACGCAGTGGCCGATCGCGTTGCGCGTCAGCGAACGCATCCCTGCAGCCGTCACCGATGCGCGTCAGCGCACGCAGGCCGAACCGGAAACGTACCTGATCGACAAGACATTGCGCGTGCACGGACCTCGCGATATTCGCCTGGGCGTGTCGGGTTGGTCGCTGGGATCTTCGCGGGAAACGCGCTGCGTCGCCGTGGACTACGAGCATGCCTGGGGAGGCCTCTGCCGCGTCCCCGCTGCGGCTGTTGCTGACGCCTCGGCGTATCTGCTCAACGAGGCGTGCTACAGCAATCCGGTCGGTCGCGGCTGGATCGAGCGTCGCTACGAATCGGCGTTGCGCAAGGCTGGCAACGGAATTCCTTCAACACTGCCGGGGCCGCAAGTCGATGATCCTCGCCGCCCGTTGCGTGATGTGGTCCTGGCGCATAACCCGACTACGCCGGTCGACGCCCGCGGCATGGCGGAAGTGGCCGCACGTTACGGCGCGACGCCAGCCGGTTTCGGCTGTCTGGGCCGCGCCTGGGCTCCTCGTCTGCAGCGCGCCGGAACTTACGACGACCTTTGGCTGCGCCAGCGCTGGCCCAGGCTGCCGCACGATTTTACTTTTTCCTATTGGAACTGTGCTCCCGACGACCAGCAGATACCGCATCCCGCCGACGGCGGCCTGCGGCTGGCCCTGGATCATCTGATCGCACCGGAGCATGCGCCCAGCGGTCGCATCGTCGTCGAGCTGCCGCCGTACCGCGCGTTTGTGCTCGCGCGATTCGACAACGGCGTGATGCACCCGATTCCGATGCGCGTGGACACCGTGATCGTCGACGCGCAGGCAATGACAGTGGCCCAGGTCTGGCGTATCAGCCTGCCGGTTTCATTGCCGCTGCGCGTCCTCGAAGCCCGTCTGGAAACCGATCCCGCAGCGCCGTTGCTGCGGATCAAGCCGCGTTTGCCGCATCCGCCGGCGCCGGCAACTCAGCAAGGTTAGCGACATGAGTTCGAAAATCATCGCCCGAAAACAGGAAGGCTGGATCGTCGTGTCGATTCTTCCGGATGTCTGCAAAACACCGATCGGCGGAAACCCGGTTCCTGTTCCGTATCCGGTCATCGCCCGATTGCCGGACTCGGTGAACGTCGTCGAATCGGTCAGGGCCAACGGTCATCCGGTGCTGGTCTACAACCGCAGCAAGGTGCCGCAGACCATCGGCGACATGGCCGGAAAGATGCTCGGCCTGAAGACTCAGACGGTCGAAGGCAACTGCTATCCCAAAGAACACAGCGGCACGGTCAGTGCCGGCAGGCGCCGCGTCGTTCGCGAACGCGACAAGTTCTGGATGAACGGAGTCTAGGATGGCCGGCACGCCCATCGTGAGTTCACCGATCGCGCCGAGCATCACGCGTGGCGGCATGACGTTCACGACGTTGTCCGATGGCGTGATGCTCGGCTTCGAGCCGCCGCCCGGGTTCGATCGGCTCGCGTTCGTGCAGCAGAACGGTCTCAGCAACATCACTACCACGACTGACGCCAGCGGCAAGCTATACGTCGAAACGCGTCTGAGCTTCGGTCAGTACAACCGGCTCGCCGCCGCTCATCCGACGCTGGAGCTACCGTCGTATCCGCCGCCCAACGGCAATACCGAAGGCCAAATCACGCGCCTGCCCACGGTAACGGTCAAGGCCTCGGCCAAAACCAGCAATCCGGATACGGAAACCGAAACGCCTGAGGAAGACAGCTACTGGTGGGACTATCTCAAGCGTTCGACCAGGATTCTCGGCGATGAAGTCAAAGGTTTCGCCGGAGCGGCGGTCGGCACGGTCGAGACGGTCGCGACAGGCTTGGGCTATCTGGTCACGCAACCCATCGAAAGCGGCAAGGCGCTGGTCTGGGGCGCCGGTCAGGTCGGCGGCATGGTCGTCGAAGGTTTGGGCCACATCGTCACGCAGCCGGCGGAAGTCGGCAAGGCGCTGGTGTGGGGCGCCGGT
The DNA here is from genome assembly GCA_946480705.1 of uncultured Lysobacteraceae bacterium. Next base: position 2,578 of record CAMLLF010000240.1, read on the forward strand.
GAAGTCGTGGATTCGATCGCTGCTACCCTCGCCGGCGAAGGGGCAGGCAAAGCGGTGGGCGGTGCTCTGTTCGACCTGATGCCGTTGCCGAAGATGGGAACCCTCACCCGCGGCGCCGGTGCGGAGGCCAAGGCGGCGCAGGAAGCACGGCTGGCGCAGGAAGCCAAAGCGGCCGAGGAGGCGCGCCGGGCCAAGGCGGCGGAGGATGCGAATAAGGGTAACGATTCCAAGGTAGAGAAAGAGAAAGACGGCAAGCCCGACGGGCCGTGCAAGGTGTGCCCCCAGCTGGCGGCGCCGGTCAATCCCGTGCTTGGCATCAAACTGCTCGACGGCGAGCAGGATCTCGACTTCGTCATCGACGGCGTGCTGCCCTTGCTGTGGCAGCGCAGCTACTACTCCGACGTGGCCACGGTGGGCTGGCTGGGTCAGGGCTGGAGCCTGCCACTGAGCTACCAGCTGGAAGTCCGGCGCGACGGCGTCGACGTGATCGACACGCAAGGACGCCGCATTGCGTTTCCGACCTTGCAGGTCGGCGCCAGCTTCTTCTCGCGTTACGAGAGCACCACGTTGCGACGCAGCGAACGCAACCGCTTCGAGCTGGTGACGCAGGAGGGATTGCGTCTGGTGTTCGGCCTCGCATCGTCGGACCAGCGCCGGATCGATGAGGCCCCGGCTGACGACGATGCGATCAGCGCCGAAATCGCCGGCGAGTCGGATCAGCCGCCGCAAGGCAGCCGCTTGCCGCTGCTGGGCATGGTCGACAGCAACGACAACTGGTTGCGGGTTCACTACACGCCCGATGATCTTCCTCAAGTCGTGGAACTCAGCAGCGGACGACGCGTCGGTCTGGTCTTCGGTCAGCTCACTGACGCTTCTGTAGAGCCGGTCATTCGTCTGCAGCGAGTCGTCGAGCTGTCGAACGAGCCGGATGAACAAGGCCGCTTCGCCGCCTCGGAATTACTGGTCGACTACCGTTACAGCACCGAGGGCGATCTCGCCGAGGTCGTCGATGCCAACGGCGTGGTCGTACGCAGCTTCCGCTGGCAAAACCACATGCTGGTCGAGCACAGCGAACCGGGTGGGCTGGTTTCGCGCTACGAATGGGATCGCCTGGGTCCCGGCGGCCGCGTTCTGCGCAACAGTCTGTCGACGGGCGAATCAATCGCGTTCGCCTACTTCGATGCCGATGGAAAAACGACGGCTACCGATGCTTCCGGCCGCGTCACGACGTTCTGCTTCGACGCCGAGCGCCGCTATACCGGCTACATCGACGCTCAGGGCCATGACTATCGCTTCGACCTCGATGCTTACGGCAATCGCCTCGCTGTCATCGACCCGCTGGGACGTGCGACGCGCTACCACTATGACGCCCACGGCAACGCGGTTCGTTTGCAGTCGCCGGACGGCGCGGCGCAGCGTCGCGTCTTCGATGCCGACGGCAGGAACTTGCTGGAAATCACCGATGCGCTGGATCGGCAGACGCACTATCGCTACGACATGCGCGGCAATGTCGTCGCCGTTACCGATCCGGCAGGCGCGACCACCTGGATCGTGCGCGACGAACATGGCTTGCCCGTCGCCGTAACCGACCCGCTGGGCAACGTCACGCACCGGCGCTTCGACGCGGCCGGCCGCATGCTGGAGCAGCGCGACTGCCTGGGGCAGGCCACGCTCTATGCCTATGATCGCCGCGGCAACCTGCTGCAGGTCTGCGATGCGCTGGGTCAGGTAACCCGCTATACCTATCAACATGTGAATCGGCGCGATCGGCTGGTTGCGATCCAGTCGCCAGACGGCGCGGTTGAGCGCTATACCTACGATGCGTTGGGGAGGCTCGTCGCGCATCACGACGCGCTGGGTCACGCCACGCGCTATCACCTCGACGCGGCCGGCCGTCCGCTGCAGCGCGATGACGCCGCCGGCCACACCTTGCGCTATCGCTACGACGTGCATGGCCGCGTGCTGCAACTGATCAACGAAAACGGAGCGCGGCATCGCTTCGCATGGGATGTTCTGGATCGACTGGTTGCCGAACAGGGTTTCGACGGTCGACGTCAGGACTACGCGTACAACGCCGCTGGTGAAATGACGGAAAGCGCTGACGGCGTGCCGCACGATGCGCCGCTGATGGCGCGCGGGCAGAGTGGCGTCCTGCGCCATTACTACCAGCGCGATTTTGCCGGTCGCCTGGTCGCGAAGATCAGCAGCAAACCGGGAACCGATCCTCGGCCGGATGTTCGATGCAACCGGTTCGCCTACGATGCTGCAGGGCAACTCATCGAGGCGCGTAACGATACGGCGCAGGTCAGCCTGTCCTATACCGCTGCCGGCCTGCTCGCCGAGGAATGCCTGCGCACGCGCGGCGGCCGGGTCGTGACCATGGCTCACGAATACGATGCTGCGGGCAACCGCATCGCCACTGTGCTGCCGGACGGACGCCGCCTCAGTCACCACCGCTACGGCAGCGGTCACGTCGATGCCATCCGTCTCGACGATGCGACGGTGTGCGAATTCGAACGCGATTCGTTGCATCGCGAAACCGTGCGCAGTCAGGGCGCGTTGCGCAGCTACTACGAACGCGATTCAGTCGGTCGGTTGCTCTCCAGTCGCACGCGAGCCGCCGTTCCTGTCGCGGGCTCCTCTGTCGAGCCTCACCGTGCCGGCATCGCACGCCAGTACGACTACGACAGCGCCGGCCAATTGCTGACCGTCAACGACGCGCGCCTGGGTAGCACTGTCTATCGCTACGACGCTACCGGACGCCTGCTCGGTGCCGATGCGCCCCATGCGCGCGAAACCTTCGCCTTCGATCCGGCGAGCAATCTCGTCGATCCGCAGCAGCAGGGCGCGGCAGGGCAGGTCGTCAGACGTAGCTGGACGGAAGCCGAATGGAAGGCCTACGTTGCCGAACACATCCACGATCCGAATTTCAATCCGCTGCTGACGGACGAGGAGATCGCTGCCGATCCCCGTCGCTGGGGTGACGTCAGGCCCAATCGCCTCATCGTCTACCAGCAGCATCGCTACCGCTACGACGCCTGGGGCAATTGCGTCGAGAAGAAGTCCGGCGCCCATGAAACACGCACGTTCCGCTGGAATGCCGAGCATCAGTTGGCCAGTGCGCAAACAACGCGCATCGAACGCGGCCGTGTTGTCGTCGAGCAGTGGGGATACGACTACGATCCGTTCGGGCGGCGGATCGCGAAATATCCGTTGCCGGTGGAGGGTCATGCGGCGGGCGCGAAGGCTGCCGCTGTCACTCGCCGTGCCGTCGATACGGCGCGAACGATCAGCGGATTTATGGTGGGCGACAAGCACGATACCGCCGCAGCGCGCGCGCACAAACGGCAGCGCCGCAATACCGATCGCGCACGCCACGGCCCGTTCGCGACACAGTTCGCCTGGGACGGCAACCGGTTACTGCTGGAGCGCAGAGGCGATCGGCAGACGCTCTACCTCTACGAGCCGGACAGCTTCGCGCCGTTGGCACTGATACGCAGCGAGATTGCGGCGAAGCAAGACAACCAGGGCGATGAGGTCTCGCCTTTGCCCGCCGAACTGCTCAGCCTGAAGGATCGCTATCCGCAGCAATGGGCGGCTGTCGAACAACGGCGGCAAGCGCTAGCTCGCAGACTTGGTGCTCACGAGTCACAGACAGCCGGCTTGCCAGCCGTCGAGATCTTCCACGTTCATACTGACCATCTCGGCACACCGCGCGAGCTCACCGACAACGACGGCCATCTGGTCTGGGCCGCTGCGTACAAAGCCTGGGGCGTCACCGAATCCATCGACACACCATCACGGCGACGCGAAATCGCCGACGGCAATATCCGGCGCCACATCGACGAATCGCAGACCGAGCCCGTCACCCAGAACCTGCGCT
>CAMLLF010000241.1 GCA_946480705.1 uncultured Lysobacteraceae bacterium
ATGAAACGGCACGAAGCTGCCGGCCGGAATGCCCGCTCCCGACAGCGTGCCGCTGCCGCCGGCGGCGCGATGCAGCACGTGCGCGCCGTGGCGCTGATAGGCGCCGAGGTCGTTGGCGCCCGGTCCGGCCGCGAGTCCGTCAGCGTCGAGTTCGGGCAGCGGTTCGAGCGGAGCGATGGGGCTGGAAAACGTCGCCGCGCCGAGCGCCGGCGACCCAGACGCGGGACGCAGGTCGTGACCGCTGACGAAACGCGGGTCCGCGGACAGGTTGGCGGCGCCGGCGACATAGGCGTTGCCGAGGTTGGCATGGAACAGGTTGTTGTCGACGCTGACCTGAGCCTGCTCCGACGGCGGAATCGAAATGCCGCTGCCGTTCCACGCGATGACGTTGCGATCGATCGCCGACGGTACGAAGCCGCCGCTCGGACCATACAGCGCGATTCCCTTGTCGTTGCGCACGAGCGTGTTGTGACGCAGCACGACACGCGCGTTCCCGGCGTCGATGCGAAGGCTCAGCGCACCCGGCGATGCAGCCCCGCCGGCCTGGCCGCGGACCACGTTGCTGACGAGCGCGGCGTTCAGGATGCTGCCCGCGACGGTCTGCACGGCGTTGATTCCGGACATGTAATTGCGACCGCGAATGTCGTTGCCGACCGCGCTCAGGCGCGTCTCGCCGCGCGTGAGCAGCCGGATGGCCGCGCCGGCGTCGCTGTCGTCGAGCCGGATGCGGTTGTGGAAAAAGCGCAGGCGCGCGCTGCTTCCGAGCGCGGCGATGAGGACCGCGCTCTGGCCCGGTTCTGCGATGTTCGACGGTTTTGCGATGCGGCAGTCCTGCATGTCCAGCGTGAGCGCACCGCTGCCGCCGACGATCTCGACGGCGGCAGCGAAGATGCCGGCTTCCACATTCACGCGTTCAAGCGTGATGGTGGCGTTGGTCGCGGCGTTCGCGTTCACCGTGACGCGGCCGCGCGTCAGATCGATGCCGCGCAGCTCGAAAAAATAACTCCCGCCCGCGGGCGCCGAAGACGCAATGCTGCGCGAGTTCGGCAGACGCGGCCGGTAACCCGGCGCGGCGAACAGCGAGAAGCTCTTGTTGATGACGAGCTCTTCGTCTATCGCAGCCGAGCTGCGCACGAGCACGCTGCCGCCTGCGGGCGTGGCATTGATGCAGGCCTGCAGCGTGCCGTTGCAGGGCGCACTCGCCGACGGCCAGACCGCGGCCTGCGCGCCACCGGCGGCCAGCCACATCCATCCGAACGCAAACCATAGCTTCATGAAGCGACTCCGCGGTTTTCGTCGCAAGCGCAAAAGCGCTGCTGCACAGGACATCTGTCCAACGAAATACCGGGACGCTGCGAACACGCAGGGGAGTGATCCCTGCGCACCGATCGCTGCGTATGTGGGAAGCGGAGTTGACAACCCCAACGACACAGCAGAGGTGATTTATGCGCTTTTCCCTTTTGTACAGCGCGACGGCCGCCGCGCTTGCTCTCGGTCTTTCCGCCTGTGCGCCGGTCGACACCGGTGCGGATCAGTGCAGCGACGTCAACATCAACCTGATCGAGGTCAAGGACGCCAAGTACATCAATCTGCCGGAAAACGAAGGCGGCCTCGCGCCGGCCAAGATCGCGCAGATCGACGCGCTCGTCGAAGACTATCTGGCCGCGACGCCGGTCGACATCGCCGGCTGCGCAATCGGCATCACGCGCAACGACAAGATCGCACTGCTGCGCGGCTACGGGCTCGCTGACGTCGACGACAACCGTCCGTTCACGGTCGCGACGCCGGCCGCCATCGGTTCGATTTCCAAGACGCTGACCGCGCTCGCCGCGCTGCGCCTGGAAATGGACACGGAACTCACGCTTGACAGTGCCGTCTACGCCGAACTCGGCGAGATGCCGCTCGCCAACGGCGACTTCACGCTGAAGCAGGTGCTGATCCACAAGGCCGGCCTTTCCGGCGATCCGAGCTTCAACGGTCCGTTCAATACGCTCGATGAAATCAACGATTTCTATGCCGGCAGCGGCATCGAATGGCCGTCGCTGCGTCCGCGCCTCGTGTTCCCGGGCTACGGCAACAACGACGCGAACCAGCCGACCCTGCCGAACACGACCGCGCTGTATTCCAACACCGGCTACAGCATCGCCGGCGCGCTGATCGACCAGCGCAGCCGCGAGGCCGACATTCCGCTGAAGGCGCGCGGCTACGAGAATTACATCTGGAACAAGGTCGCACGCGGCACCTCGGCGACCGAGCCGACGATGATCAGCGCCTGCCTCAACACGGGCTTTCGCGCCGGCGACATCAAGAATCACGCGACCGGCTATGACGGCGCCGGCGTCGTGGCGAACTACCACAGCGGCAACGGCTGGGGCTGGGAAGGTCCGGCCGGCGGCTGGTCGATGACGATCGGCGACGTCGCGCGGCTCATGCTGATCCTGCAGAGCAGCGCAGTGATTCCGAAGGCGACGATCGACTCGACGATGCGCACCTACTACGCGAACTCCGGCGGCTTGCGCATCGGCATGGGCCTTGAACTCGGCTCCGCCGCGCAGGGCAGCTGGTTCGGCAAGGGCGGCAACATCGCGGGCTACACCTCGGACATGAAGATCTGGCCGAACGACGTCGGTGGCAGCTGGGGCGTGGCATTCCTCTGCAACCAGAGCGGCACGCGCAAGGGCCTGACCAACGACATCCACGCACTGCTGACCTCGACGACACCGCCGATCGCCGGCGGCGGCATCAGCCCGGGCATGGGCGGCCCGCTCGTCAACGACGAGACGCCGCCGTGGCTCGACATCGCCAAGCGCTACGAAACGCTCGTGCGGCGCATGGCCGGCAGCTATCTCGACGGCAGCGAGACGCCGGAACGCGCCTGGGCCGCGGCGCGCAGCGAGCTGCTCACGCTCGGCAACGGCCGCAGCCTGGTCGCGGCGCTGGACCGCGGCGACATCGCGACCGCGGTGACGATCCTGCCGACGCTGAGCTGGCCGGATGGCAGCCCCGTAACGCCGTAGTGGCCACGCGGAAAGGGCGGCCTTGGGCCGCCCTTTCCGCGTAGCGGAGATCGGGAACGAGGGATCGAAGAAGCGAGGAGCGGCGCTCTTGCCATATCGCGCTCTGGCGATCCTGATTCCCCGCCCCCCATGATCCCCACGCCGGCGGCATCGCGTACATCAGAGCAGCCCCGGCTGCTGCGGATTCCGCCATGAACTTCTCTTTGCTTTACGCGACGGCCAGCGTGGTCCTGGCCGCGGCCATCGGCAGCTGGACCGCGCCCGCGCCGGCGGTCGCGAATACCGATCCGATTCGCATCGAGACGGCATCCGCCGGCCTGCTGACCGCGCGCGTCGATGTCGCGACGCGCTACGCACCGCTGGTGCAGCGGCTTGCGGCCGACTATCTCGACGGCACGGAATCGCCGGATCGCGCCTGGGCGACCGCGCGCGCGCGGCTGCTGACGCTGAACGACGGCAGCGCCTTCGTCACGGCGCTGGAGCGCGGCGACCTGCAGAGCGCCGTGCGTCTGCTGCCGGCGATGCGCTGGCCCAATGGTCGCGCCGTGACGATCTGATCGCACTACCGGCACCGAAATCGGGTTGCTATGGTGGCGGACCGTCCCGGATCCGGAACCCCGCCATGCCCGTGTTGCGTCGCCGCCTCGCCGCCGTCCTCGGCCTGCTCCTGTCCGTTCCGGCCGCGGCCGACGAAGGCATGTGGATGGCGAATCAACTGCCGGAGCTGGCGGCGCAGCTGCGCGCCGCCGGTTTCGAAGGCGATCCGGCGGCACTGGCCGACCTGACCGCCGCGCCGCTGAACGCCGTGGTCAAGGCCGGCGGCGGCACCGGCGCCTTCGTCTCGGACCAGGGTCTGCTCGTGACCAACCACCACGTCGCCTACGGCGTGATCCAGTACAACAGCAAGCCGGATCGCAACCTGCTCGAACAGGGTTTCGCGGCAGCCGATCAACCCGGCGAACTGCGCGGCAGCCCGGATTTCCGCGTGCTCGTGACCGAGCGCTTCGACCGCGTGACCGACCGCGTGCTCGCGGCCGCCTCGGGCAAGAAGGGGCTGGCGTATTTCGACGCGATCGACGCCGCGGGCAAGGCCATCGTCGCCGAATGCGAAGCGCAGAAAGGACGCCGCTGCAGCGTCGCGAACATGGACTACGGCGCGGAGTTCTATCGCATCCAGCAGGTCGAACTGCGCGACGTGCGCCTGGTCTACGCGCCGCCCGGCGCGATCGGCAAGTACGGCGACGAAATCGACAATTTCATGTGGCCGCGCCACAGCGGCGATTTCGCGCTGCTGCGCGCCTATGTCGGCACCGACGGCAAGCCCGCCGACTACGACGCGGCCAACCGGCCGTATCGTCCGCCGGGCCATCTCGCGGTCAGCCGCGACGGTCCGAAGGACGGCGACTTCGCAATGCTCGCGGGCTATCCGGGCATCACGTATCGCCATCGTCTTGCCAGCGAATTCGCCGAGCGCATCGACTGGGGTCTCGCCGCGAACGTCGACGCGCTCGACGCGCTGATCGCGGTGATCGAGCGCGAGGGCGCGCGCGACAAGGACGCCGCCGTCAAATACGCGAGCCAGCTCGCGAGTCTCAAGAACGGCAGCAAGCGCTTCAGCGGCGAACTCGCCGGCCTGCTGCGCAGCGACGCGAAGCGCCAGCGCGCCGAGGCGGAGCAGGCCATGCTCGCGTGGCTGCGCCACGACGGCCGCAGCGATGCGCGCTGCCGCAAGGGCGAGCGCTGCCTCGACGGCGCCGCGACGCTGGAACGCATTACCGGTGTGGAGGCATTGCTCAGGCAGGCCTCGGCCACGCGCGAGCGCGATCTTCTGCTGACGCTGATGCAGAACCAGACCCAGCTGCTGCGTGCGGCCAACAGCCTGCAGCGCCTCGCGCTCGAACGCGGCAAGCCCGATCCCAAGCGGGAGACCGGCTATCAGCAGCGCGACGAGAATCTCATCGAGGCGCAGCTCAAGCAGGTGCAGCGCCGCTACGCGGCCGGCACGGAACAGGCACTGGTGCTCGAGCTGCTGCGCCGCTATCGCGCATTGCCGCCCGCGCAGCGGATTCCCGAATTCGACGCGGCCTTCGGTACCGACGCCGACACGGCGCAGGCGACGCTCGCGCGCATCTACGGCGCGACGCGGCTAGGCGACGAGGCATTCCGCCTGTCCCAGCTCGGCGCGGACCCGGCAGCGGTGCGCGCGAGCGACGACGCGATGCTCGCGCTCGCGGCCAAGATCCAGCCGGCGCTGCTGCGCCTGGAACAGGAACGCAAGCAGCGCGAGGGCGAGCTGTTGCGCCTGCGCCCGGCCTACATGGCTGCGCTCAAGCGCTGGTATCGCGAACGCGACAAGCCGCTGTTTCCGGATGCGAACGCGACGCTGCGCGTCAGCTACGGCCACGTCGCCGGATTCAGTCCGCGCGACGGCGTCGACTATCGCCCGGTCACGACCGTGGCCGGCATCGTCGAGAAGCACACCGGCAAGGACCCGTTCGACGCGCCGGCGCCGCTGCTCGCGGCGATCGCGCGCGGCGATTTCGGCACGACCGCCGATCCGGCGCTGAACACGCAGACCGTGAACTTCCTGACCAACCTCGACACGACCGGCGGCAATTCCGGTTCGCCCGTGCTCAATGCGCGCGGCGAACTCGTCGGCCTCAACTTCGACAGCAACTGGGAGTCGGTCAGCGCGAGCTGGTGGTTCGATCCGCGCTACAAGCGCGCGGTCCACGTCGACCTGCGCTACCTGCGCTGGCTCATGGACAAGGTCTATCCCGCGCATTGGCTGCTCGCGGAGATGGGCGTGCCCGCGTCGCGCTGATCGGACCGGGAAAGCCGATGTCGCTGAATCTGCTCTACGAGGACGACGCGCTCGTCGTCGTCGACAAACCGCCGGGGCTCGCCGTCCACCGCAGCAATCTCGTCGGCGCCGACGAGGACTACGTGATCGACCGGCTGCGCGCGCAGGTCGACGGCACGCTGTATCTCGCGCACCGTCTCGATCGCGCGACGAGCGGCGTGCTGCTCGTCGCGAAGTCGCGCGAGATCGCCGCCGACCTCGGACGCCAGCTCATGGAGCGCAGCGTCGGCAAGGACTATCTTGCCGTCGTGCGCGGCTGGCCCGAGGAGAGCGGCTGCATCGATCATCCGCTGAGCGGCGCGAGCCTCAAGGGTCCTCTGCGCGAAGCGCGCACGCACTGGCGCCGGCTCGCGACGGTCGAGGTGCCTGTCGAAATGGGCCGCTATCCGCAACAGCGCTACGCACTGCTCGCGGTCTCGCCGGAAACCGGCCGCTACCAGCAGATCCGGCGCCATCTCGCGCACGCCTCGCATCACCTGATCGGCGACACCACCCACGGCCGCGGCGACCACAACCGGCTGTTCCGCATTCACTGGAGCATGCACCGCC
>CAMLLF010000242.1 GCA_946480705.1 uncultured Lysobacteraceae bacterium
CGCGCCGTCATATTCGAGCACGTCGGAAATGAAGCTGACGCTCGGCACGCGCTTGAGCATGTCGCCGACCGTGCGCGGCTCGAAGCGCTGGAAATATTCGAGGTCGTAGACGAGGACCGGCGCCGTGTCGTCGGTGCGGTCGCGGTAGGTGATTTCGCCCGTGACGACGACCTTGTCGAGTTCCGTGGCGCCGGCCGGATCGGGCGCCGCTGCGAGATCGGTGGCCGCGTCGGCCAGTGCCGCGGTGGACAGCGCGTTGAGCAACGCAAGCGCGAGCAGTCGTTTCGTCATGAGTCGGTCCCCCTGGAAAAAAGATCCGGCTTTGTAGTTCCCGTGCGTGGCGACGCGATGACAATCTGTTTTCAAAACCGCTGTAACCAATACGCCAGGGTTCCGTCACACGGTTTTGCTATAAGCGCCGTCTTTTGCATCGGGGGAACCTGCCATGAGTCTTCGCAAACTGCGTGCGCCGCTGCTCGCGGCAATGATGGTCCTGTTCGGCGCCTGCACGAGTGCGCCCGTCACGACGCCGGCGCGCGAGCCCGACGAGCAGGCCGCGGCCGATCCGATGCTCGCGGCGTCGGGCATCGCCCACGTGACCGTCCGCGAAACCTTCGTGACACCGCTGACGCCCGACGACAACGTCGACTCGCCGGCACTCTGGCGCAGTCCTTCCGGCGAAGCCGTGCTGCTCGCGACCGCAAAGAAGAACGGCTATCTCGTGCGCTATGACGGCGACACCGGTGCGGCGAACGGCCGCGTGGGTAGCCAGGGCGCGGGCGCCGGCCAGTTCGATCGTCCCAACGGCATCTTCGTCGCCGACGACCTCGTGTTCGTGGTCGAGCGCGACAACCGCCGCGTGCAGGTACTGCGCGCACCGGCATTCGAGTCGCTCGGCAGTTTCGGCACCGCCGAGCTGCAGCAGCCCTACGGCATCTGGCTGCGCAAGGAGAGGGACGGTCGCTACGACGTGCTGGTCACCGATGCCTACATGGCCGGCCAGACCGCGGCCGGCGACGAGATCCCGCCGCCGCTCGATCAGCTCGGTCGCCGCGTGCGCCGCTACAGCGTCGATGTCTCCTCGGGCACGGTCACGGCGACGCTGCGGGCCTCGATCGGCGACACCGGCAAGGACGGCGCTATCCGCGTACCCGAATCGCTCTGGGGCGATCCCGCACACGATCGCCTGCTGATCGCCGAGGAAGACCTGCCGACCGGCACCTCGGTACGCGACTACGATCTGTCCGGCCACTATCGCAACCGCACGCTCGGCCTCGGGCTGTTCAAGGCGCAGGCCGAGGGCATCGCGCTGTGGCAGTGCGACGACGGCAGCGGCTACTGGATCATGGCCGACCAGTACAAGGATCGCTCGCTGTTCCACATTTTCGACAGAGCCACCTTGCAGCACCTCGGCGCATTCGCTGGCGAGACGGTCGCCAACACCGACGGCATCTGGCTGCACCAGGCCGGCACGACGCGCTTCCCGCAGGGCGTGTTCTATGCCGTGCACGACGACCAGGGCGTCGGCGCGTTCGACTGGCGCGACATCGCGAAGGCACTGAAGCTGCGTGAGCGTTGCGAGGCACGTTGAGGCGATAGCGGTCCGCATTCGTCGGGCGTGGAAGGCCGCAGGAATCTCACGGTTCCGAACGACGGCCTTTCACGCCTCTGAACGTGAGGATCGCCGCACGTTCTTGCTCCTGCGATTCCCGATTCCGTCCCATACGCACACATTGCGCACTCCGCGGCAAACGCTGCGATTTCCGGTGTAGGCTCCGGTCACCGCGCCGACGAGGAGTACGACGATGGTTTCCCCGGAAACGCAGGCCGCGGCCGCAGCCGCAGCAGGCATCGAGCACGAACCCGCTGCCGGCGTGCAGATCGACGCCGAGGCGCTGCGCCGCGCGGAACTCGATTTCATCCTCGGTCATCGCCCGGGGCAGACGCACGATCCGTCGGTCGAGCCCTGGGGACTCGCGCTGTCGGGCGGCGGCATCCGCAGCGCGACGTTCGCGCTCGGCGTGCTGCAGGCGCTCGCGCGCGACAACCTGCTGCGCTGCTTTCACTACCAGTCGACGATCTCCGGCGGCGGCTATATAGGCGCATTTCTCCAGGCGCTGATCCGGCGACGCGGCTTCGCTGGCGCATTCGACGTGCTGCGCTCGACCCTGCGCGGCCGCGCCGCCGCGGGCGCTGCAGCGGCCGACGATCCGCAGCAGCCGATCCAGCATCTGCGCGAGTACAGCAACTATCTGAGCCCGCGCAAGTCGCCGCTGTCCGGTGACACGCTCGGCATGATCGGCACATTCGTGCGCAACGTGCTGCTCGTGCAGGCGCAGCTCAGCGCGCTGCTGCTCGCCCTGAGCCTGCTGCCGATGCTGCTGTTCCATCTCGTGACGCGCTGGACCGGCACGGCGCCCGGCGTGTCGCTGTCGGTCGCGGCGTTGCTGTGCGTGTTCGCCGCGGTGCTGCTGGGCTGGATCGGCGGACAGACCAACCGGCCCGTGCCGGCCGACGGCGAGGACCAGCGTCCGCGCGCCGGCGTGGCGCTCGCTGCGCTCGGCGTCATCGCGTCGCTCGCGACCGGCTCGTTCCTCGGTGCGGTCGGACTGAGCCGGCTCGCACGCCTGCCCGAACCGTGGGACAGCCTGTCGCTCGCGCTGCTCCCGCAAGCGCCGCTCACGACGCGGCTCGGCGTCACGACGGCGGCGCTCTATCTCACGGTCTGGCTGGTCTGGATCGCATTCGACACGGTCGTGACGGCGATGCGCCGCAACGACGACGAATGGCGTTCGCCGCTGCAGCGGCATCGCCTGCGGTTCCTGTTCGCGGCGCTCTGCGCGGCGGCCTTCAGCGGCTTCGCCGTCGTCGTCGCGCTGCGCCTGCTCGCGCCGTGGGGCACGAGCGATGCGACGCTGTGGCACAGCTTCATTCTCGGGCCCGCGGTGACGCTGGCCGCGGTTACCGCGACCGGCATCATTCACGTCGGACTCGCGGGCGCGGCGCTCAGCGACCTGCAGCGCGAGGTCTGGGCACGCGTCGGCGGCAAGACCGCGGGGCTCGTGCTGATCGGCGTCGTGCTGACGCTCGCGCTCGCGATCTACGGGCCGTGGCTGCTGCTGAACCTGTCGCATTTCGTCGGCGAGAAATGGCGCGCCGTGTCGGGTTGGGCCGGTGTCGCCGCGTGGCTGTTCACGTCCGGATCGGGCGTGATGCTCGCCTACAGCCAGCGCAGCGGCGGGCCCAAGCCGCGATCGGTGCTGATCGACCGGCTCGTGCGGATCGCGCCGGCCGTGTTCGTGCTCGGCCTGCTCGTCGGCATCAGCCTCGGCGCGCAGGCGCTGCTCGTGCTCGGCGGCTGGGACGCGCGCCCGCCGGAAGCGGCGCTCGATCTCGTCGCCTATCTGCGCTACCTCGCCGACGGCGCGAACACGCATGCCGTCACGGTCGCCGCGGTCGTCGTCCTCGCGGTCGCCGCGTGGCTGCTGTTCGGACTCACGGTCAACGTGAACGAGTTCAGCATGAACGCGTTCTATCGCAACCGGCTCGTGCGCTGCTATCTCGGCGCCAGCAACACGCAGCGCCAGGCCGAACCGATCACGAACTTCGATCCGCACGACGACATCGTGCTGGCCGACGTGGTCGAGGTCGAACGCGACGGCGGCTGCCGTCCGCTGTATCCGATCGTCGGCACGGCACTGAATCTCGTCGCGGCCAAGCAGCTCGACTGGCAGGATCGCAAGGCCGCCTCGTTCTGCCTGACGCCGGGCTACTGCGGCTACGTACCGCCGCCGTCGCGCGCCGGCGCGAACGCGATCGGCGATCCGGACGTGCGCGCCGGCGCGACGGCCGTACCGGGAGCGACGCCCGATCCGCTCGCGGCAGCCCTGACGCTCGGCAGCGCCGTGTCGATCTCGGGTGCCGCGGTAAGTCCGAACATGGGCTATCACAGCTCGCCCGCGGTCACGTTCCTGCTGACGCTGTTCGATGCGCGGCTGGGCTGGTGGCTCGCCAACACCAGCCATCCGACGAAGCCGCGCGCCGACAGCGCGCCGTTCTCGGCCGGCTGGCTGCTCGCGGAGCTGCTCGGACTCACGCGCGACGGCGGGCGTTACGTCTACCTGTCCGACGGCGGGCATTTCGAGAATCTCGGACTCTACGAACTCGTGCGGCGGCGCTGCCGCTTCGTGCTGTGCGTCGATGCCGGCGCCGATCCGCTCGGCACGTTCGCCGATCTCGGCAACGCCGTGCACAAGTGCCGCGTCGACTTCGGCGCCGACATCCGCGTCGACGTCGGCGCGCTGCGCCGCGGCAGCGACGGCACGAGTCCGCGCAACTGTGCCGTGGGCAGCATCGCCTATGCCGACGGCAGCATCGGCACGCTGCTGTATCTGAAGCCGACGCTGACCGGCGGCGAACCGACCGACGTCGCGCACTACGCGAGCGCGCACCCGACGTTTCCGCACGAGTCCACGGCCGACCAGTTCTTCGACGAAGCGCAGTTCGAGAGCTATCGCCGGCTCGGCGATTTCGTCGCGACGACGGCGATCGCGCCGGCGCTCGAACGCGCCGGCGCAGACCCCGCGAGCGCGCCGCGCGATGCGCTCGGCGTGCACGACTCGGGACTCAAGGAACGCATCCTCGTGGAGCTGCGGCATCAATGGGTCGCGCCGATCACGGGACTGCCGCAGCGCTTCGCCGCGCACGGCAAGGCCATGGCCGATCTGTTCGAGACCTTGCGCAGCACGCCCGCGCTCGCGGTGCTCGACGCGCAGATCTATCCGGCCTGGACCGATCTCGCCGCCGCCGACACGACGACGGGCGCCGACCCGCGGCCGCACGCACGACGCACTCGCCTGCCGGTCGGCGACGAGTTCCGTGCCTGCTTCTATTTCTGCCAGGAACTCATGCAGCTGATGGAGTCGGTCTACCACGACCTCGATCTCGAACGCACCTGGGAGCACCCGGACAACCGCGGCTGGATGAATGTGTTCCGCCACTGGAGCTGGGCGCCGATGTTCCGCATCGCCTGGGCTGCGAGCGCGCCGACCTACGGCGCGCGCTTCGTGGCGTTCTGCGAGATGCGCCTGGATCTGCCGCGCATCAACGACGCGGTGCGCGTCGACGAACTCACGCCGCCGGCGGGCGCGGGCTGGCGCAGCCACGTCGATGCGCTGGCCGAGACCGGCGTGCTCAACCACGTCGAGCAGGGCATCCTGCTGTCCGACCCGCTCGCCGCGGTCGGCGCGGCGCCGCCGCCGCGGCTGTTCGTGCTGCGACTCAAATGGAAGCAGGTGCTGTCGCGTTCGGCCGAGTCGATCAGCGACAGCACGCTCGGCATCGCCGTCGTCGACGGCGGCACGCTGCGCGTGCTGCGCATCCAGGACCATCTGCGCAACCTCGGCCTCGGCGCCGAGTTCATGCGCCTGCTGCTGGCGCGCGTGCGCGTAACGGCCGCCGACGTGCGCAGCGGCCACTACGGCCCGGTCGGCATCGTCAGCGCGCGCGATGCCGCCGCGCTGCAGGCGGAGATCGAGGCGTTGCGTCAGCAGGCGCTGCGGCACCGGCGCGCGACGAACTGACGTCGGTGTCGTAGTCGTATCTCCTGGCATATCGACGCAATGCGATGGGCCGGCGCACCCTCGGTGCCGCTACCCGGGCTCGAACCGCCGGTACTGGATCGCTTCGGAAACGTGCGCCGACTCGATGCGTGCGCTGTCTGCCAGGTCGGCGATCGTGCGCGCGACGCGCAGGATCCGGTGATACGCGCGCGCCGACAGGCCGAGCCGCTCGACCGCGCGGTCGAGCAGATCGTGATCGCACGACGCCAGCGCGCAATCGCGCTCGACCTCGCGATTGACGAGCATGCCGTTCGGCTTGCCCGCGCGTTCGTGCTGGCGCGCGCGTGCGGCGACGACGCGCGCGCGCACGACCGCGCTGGTTTCGCCGCGCACGGCGCCGCGCAGTTCCGCATGCGCGAGCCGCGGCACGTCGAGCTTGAGATCGATGCGATCGAGCAGCGGCCCCGACAGACGCGCGCAATACCGCGCGATCACATCGGGTGTGCAGCGGCAGCGCCCGCTGCTGTCGCCCGCATAGCCGCAGGGGCAGGGGTTCATCGCCGCGACCAGCTGGAAACGCGCTGGATACTCGACCCGGCGCATCGCGCGCGCGATCGCGATGCAGCCCGATTCCAGCGGCTCGCGCAGCACCTCGAGCACGTGCCGGTCGAACTCCGGCAGTTCGTCGAGAAACAGCACGCCGTGGTGCGCGAGCGAGATCTCGCCGGGCCGCGGATTCGAGCCGCCGCCGACCAGTGCGGCCGCCGACGCCGTGTGATGCGGATAGCGGAATGCGCGCTGCTTCCAGCGGCGCACGTCGTTGCCGTGGCCCGCGACCGAGCGGATCGCCGCGAGTTCGAGCGCCT
>CAMLLF010000243.1 GCA_946480705.1 uncultured Lysobacteraceae bacterium
CGCAGCAGGTCTACGTCGCGCCGGAAACCGACACCGAACGCCAGCTCGCCGCGATCTGGCAGCAGGTGCTGCAGCTCGACCCGATCGGCGCGACCGCGAACTTCTTCGAGATCGGCGGACATTCGCTGCTCGCGACGCAGGTCGTCAGCCAGATCGCCGAGCAGATGCGGCGCGAGGTGCCGATCCGCGCGGTGTTCGAGCATTCGACCGTGCGCGAACTCGCCGCGCACCTCGATGCGCTGGCCGCGTCGGACTATCGCCGCATCGCGCCGGCGCCGCGCGACGACGCGCTGCCGCTGTCGTTCTCGCAGCAGCGCCTGTGGTTCATCGACCAGCTCGAAGGCGGCAGCACGCAGTACAACATGCACACGGGCCTGCAGCTGATCGGTGCGCTCGACCGCGACGCGCTGCAGCGTGCGCTCGATCGCATCGTCTCGCGGCACGAGGTGCTGCGCACGACGTTCGCGCGCGTGGACGGCGAGGGCGTGCAGGTCATCCATCCGGCGCAGCCGCTCGCGATCGTCCACGTCGATCTGTCGGATCTCAGCGAACCCGAGCAGACGCGGCGCGTCGAGGAACTGCAGCGCGACAACGCACTCGCGCCGTTCGACCTCTCCGCCGACCTGCTGCTGCGCTGCACGCTCGTGCGCCTGCGCGCCGACGCGCACGTGATCCTGCTCGCGACGCATCACATCGCGTCGGACGGCTGGTCGATGACCGTGCTCGCGCGCGAGTTCGGCGCGCTCTACGACGCGTTCAGCCGCGGCGCGGCGGATCCACTGCCGGCGCTGCCGGTGCAGTACGCCGACTTCGCGCAGTGGCAGCGCGAGCTGCTGCAGGGCGAACGCCTGCAGGCGCAGCTCGACTACTGGCGCGGCGCGCTGGCCGGACTGCCGCCGGTGCACGGCCTGCTGCTCGACCGGCCGCGACCGCCACGGCAGAGTTTCGCCGGCGCGCAGGTCACGCGGCACCTCGATACCGCGCGCCTCGCGCGGCTGCACGACCTCGCGCGCGGTCACGACGCGAGCCTGTTCATGCTGCTGCACGCCGCACTGTCGGTGCTCGTCGGCCGCTACAGCAACGAGGACGACGTCGTCATCGGCACGCCGGTCGCCGGCCGCACGCATCGCGACCTCGAACCGCTGATCGGCTTTTTCATCAACAGCCTCGTGATCCGCAGCGACCTGTCGGGTGCGCCGAGCTTCGTCGAAGTCATGCAGCGCACGCGGCGCCGCGCGCTCGATGCGTACGCGCACCAGGACGTGCCGTTCGAAATGCTCGTCGAGGACCTGCGCCCCGGCCGCACGCTCGCGCACACGCCGCTCTACCAGATCAGCTTCACGTTCCACAACAACGAGAAGTCGACTCTGGAACTGCCGGGACTGCGCCTGTCGGGCATCGCCTCGGAAAGCCGGCTCGCGCGCTATGACCTCGAAGTCCATATGGCCGAGAGCGACGACGGACTGCACGTGCGCTGGGTCTATGCGACGAGCCTGTTCGACGCCGCGTCGGTCGAGCGCCTCGCCGACAGCTTCGGCGTGCTCGTCGACGCGCTGCTCGACGCCCCCGACGCACCGGTGCACGAACTGCCGCTGCTGTCGCAAGCGCAGCGCGAGACCTTGCGCGCCTGCAACGACAACGCGGCCGGCTATGAACGCGAACGCTGCGTGCACGAGCTGTTCGAGGCGCGGGCCGCGGCGCGGCCCGATGCCGTTGCCGTCGTCGCCGACGGGATCGCGCTCAGTTATGCGCAGCTCAACGCCGAAGCCAACCGCCTCGCGCATTACCTCATCGAGCAGGGCGTCGTGCCGGACACGCTGGTCGGTCTCTGCGTGGAGCGTTCGGCCGAGACGCTGATCGGCATCCTCGCGATCCTCAAGGCCGGCGGCGCCTACGTGCCGCTCGATCCGAACTATCCGCAGGACCGCATCGACTACATGCTGCGCGATTCGGGCGTGGAGCTCGTGCTGACCCAGAACACGCTGCTCGAAGACCTGCCGATGCTGGCCGAGCGCAGCGTGCTGCCGCTCGATGCGGCGATGCGCGCGCTGTATCTCGCGGGACAGTCCGACGCGAACATCGCGCCGGCCTCGCGCGGGCTGACCGCGAAGCACCTCGCCTATGCGGTCTACACCTCGGGATCGAGCGGCCAGCCCAAGGGCGTGCTGCTCGAACACCAGGGTCTTGCGAATCTTGCGCTCGCGCAGCGCGATTTCGACATCGACGCCGACAGCCGCGTGCTGCAGTTCTCGAGCCTGAGCTTCGATGCGTCGACCTGGGACTGGCTGCTCGCGCTCGCCCACGGCGCCGCGCTGTACCTGTGTCCGCAGGATGTGCGCGAGTCGGCGCAGCGCCTCGGCGATTTCCTGATCGACAACGCGATCACGCACGCGTTGATTCCGCCGGCGCTGCTCGCGCACCTCGATGCGACGCGCGACTACGCGTTCAAGGTGCTCGTCGTCGGCGGCGAAGCCTGCGAGGAAGCGCTGGCGTGGACCTGGGCGCGCAAGCACCGTCTCGTGAATGCCTACGGACCGTCGGAGAACACGGTCGTCGCGACCTGCGGCGACGTGACCGCAGGCCGTCCGGTCACGCTCGGCCGCGCGCTGCCGAACTGCTCGGCGCACGTCGTCAATGCGCATGACCGGCTCGCGCCGATCGGCGTGCCCGGCGAACTGCTGATCGGCGGCGATTCGCTCGCGCGCGGCTACTGGCAGCGCGACGCGCTGACGCAGCAGCGCTTCGTGACGCTGCATCTCGACGGCGCCGGCGAGCCCGAACGCCTGTACCGCAGCGGCGATCTCGTGCGCCGGCTCGCCGACGGCACGCTGCAGTTCCTCGGCCGCGTCGACGACCAGGTCAAGCTGCGCGGGTTCCGCATCGAGCTCGGCGAGATCCAGAACGCGCTGCTGCAGGAGGCGCACGTGGCCGAAGCCGTCGTCATCGCGATCGGCAACGACGGCGACAAGCGCCTCGTCGCCTACGTCGTCTCCGACACGGATGCGGCGACGCTCGATCCGGGCGCGCTGATCGTCGCGCTGCGCAGCGCACTCAAGCGCCGTCTGCCCGACTACATGGTGCCCGCGGCCTTCGTCGTGCTGCCGCAGCTGCCGATGACCGCGAACGGCAAGGTCGACAAGGCCGCGCTGCCCGCGCCGGATCTGCGGCCCGGCAGCGACTACGTGGCCGCGGCGACACCGACCGAAGCGGAACTCGTCGCGCTCTGGGCCGTGCTGCTCGATCTCGACGCGGGCGCGATCAGCGCGACGGCGAATTTCTTCGACCTCGGCGGGCATTCGATTCTTGCGATCCGGCTGATCGCGCAGCTCGGCACGCAGTTCGGCGTGCAGCTCAGCGTGCGCGACATGTTCCACTATCCCTCGCTGCAGGAACTCGCTGCGCACATCGACACGGCCGGCACGGCGCCGGTGCAGGCGACCTGGAATCCGCTCGTGACGCTGTCGTCCGACGCGGCGCTGCCCGCGCTGTACGTCGTGCCTGCGGCCGGCCTGCTCGCGTCGCCGTACCGGCCGCTCGCGCAGGCGCTCAAGGGCCGTCGCAGCGTGCATGTGTTCGAACCGGCCGGCATGGAAGGCGAGGGCGCGCCCGCCGCGAGCATGTCGCAGATCGTGCAGACGAACCTGCGCAGCCTGCAGCAGCGCCAGCCGCACGGTCCCTACGTGCTGGCCGGCCATTCCTTCGGCGGCGCGGTCGCGTTCGAGATGGCGCGCGCGCTCGAAGCGCGCGGCGAGGACGTGCAGCTGATCCTGCTCGACAGCGTGCTGTATCTGCCCGACGCGCAGCGTGCCGTGCATTCGGCCGACACGTTCCTGCGCCGGCTGCTGGCCGACGACGGCATCGACATTCCTGAATCCGATGCGTCGCGGCCGCTCGATCCGCAGCGACTGCAGGAACTGCTGACGCTGCGCCTGTCGGCGCAGGGCCTGCTGCCCGACGACGCGGCGACGCGCGACGGCGACACGGTCGCGCGTTTCGTCGCGCTGTTCCGGGCACAGTCGTCGATCTACGGCGATTACCGGCCCGGCGGCCGCTTCACCGGCCGCGCGGGGCTGCTGCTCGCGCGCGATGGCGAAATGGCGAAATTGCCGACTGAACGACTCTGTTCACATTTGCGCGCGTGCTGCGCGGAATTCGACATCGCGGGAACCGTCGACGGCGCGCACCTGTCGATGCTGGACGGCCGTCACGCGGCCGCACTGGCCGCGGCGATCGGCGAATTCCTCGTCCGCGAGACCGATACGGAGACCTCATGACCGCCGCATGAATTGCGACGGTACCGTCGCACGATCCGTTGGGCACCTTGTTCCCGAGTAGTACAAGGTTCGAACTTCCAAGCTGCATTTTCGACGAGTGGTGAAATGGACATCAGCAGAGCACCGCAAAAGAAACCGTTGCTGAAGCGCTACTGGCCGGCCTTCGCCGGCGCCGGCGCGATCGCCTCGGTGCTTCTCATCACGCAGAGCTTCGGCAATGCGTCCTATGTGGCCGATGCCGACGGCATCGTGCTCGGCGAGGTCAAGCACGGCGACTTCGCGGTTCAGGTTCGCGGCGTCGGCACGCTGGTGCCGAAGAACATCCAGTGGCTCGCGGCGAACGTCGAAGGCGTCGTCGACAACATCGCGGTCGAAGCCGGCGCGACGGTCAAGCAGGGCGACGTCATCGCGACGCTGGCCAATCTCCAGCTCAAGGAGCAGCTGCAGGAGTCGCAGTGGGAGATCGAGGCGACGACGAAGGAGAACCGCGCCGCCGCGATGACGCTGGAATCCGAACTCGCCGAAGTGCGCGCGATCGCGAACACCGCCGAACTCGACTACCGCAGCGCCGCGCTCAAGGTAAAAGCGGAAACGACGCTCGTCGAGAAGGGCATCGTCTCCCGGCTCACGTTCGAGCAGTCCAAGCTCGCCGCCGAGCAGTTCCAGCAGGCCGCGCGCTATCAGCAGGCGCGCCTGGACAAGATGGAGGCCAACCTGGCCGCGACGATCGAGGCGCACGCGGCGCGCATCAACAAGATGCGCAATTCGCACAATCTGATCCAGCAGAAGATCGACGATCTCAGCGTGCGCGCGCCGATCGACGGCGTCGTGCAGGAAATGGTGCTCAAGCTCGGCCAGCGCGTGATGCCCGGCGCCGAGGCCGCGCGCATCGCGCCGCACGACAACCTCGTCGCGATGCTCGACGTCCAGGACTTCCAGGTGCGCGACGTCGTGCCCGGCCAGACCGTCACCATCGACACGCGTGCGAGCAAGATCGCCGGCAAGGTCGTGCGCATCGACCCGGCCGTCGTCAACGGCGTCGTCAAGGTCGAAGTCGCGCTCGAAGGCCAGATTCCCGCGGATGCGCGTCCCGACCTCAGCGTCGAGGGCATCATCGAAGTCGAGCGCAAGGCCGATGCGCTGTTCGTGAACCGTCCGACCTTCGCGCAGAGCCACAGCAAGATCGCGCTCTACCGCGTCGACGACGGCGGCGGCAGCGCGCGGCGCGTCAACGTGGAACTCGGTCGCGCCTCGACGCGCCAGATCGAGATCGTCAGCGGGCTCAAGGAAGGCGATCGGATCATCGTGTCGGATTCCTCGGCCTGGGAAAGCCACGACCAGATCCTGCTGCGGTAAGCGCCATGAGTACGAACACTCCGCTGATCGTGCTGCAGGGACTGCAGAAGTCGTTCTTCACCGAAGAGGTCGAGACGCGCGCGCTGCACGACATCCATCTGAGCATCGGCCGCGGCGAATACGTCGCGCTGTCCGGGCCGTCGGGCTGCGGCAAGTCGACGCTGCTGTCGCTGCTCGGGCTGCTCGATACCTGGACCGCCGGGCGCTACCTCCTCGGCGGCCACGACGTGTCCGAGATCAATCGCGCCGAGCGCGCGCGGATCCGCAACCGCGAAATCGGCTTCGTGTTCCAGTCGTTCAACCTGATCAGCGACCTGACCGTCGAGGAGAACGTCGGACTGCCGCTGAGCTATCGCAGCGATCTCAAGCGCGGCGATATCGGTCCGATGATCGAACGCGCGCTGCAGAAGGTGGACATGCTGCACCGGGCCAAGCACTACCCGTCGCAGTTGTCGGGCGGCCAGCAGCAGCGCGTCGCCGTGGCGCGCGCGGTCGTCGGCAACCCGTCGCTGATCCTCGCCGACGAACCGACCGGCAATCTCGATTCCAAGAACGCCGAAGCCGTCACGCAGCTCCTCGAGAGCCTGCATCGCGAAGGCGCGACGATCTGCATGGTCACGCACAACCCGGAGTCGGCGCAGCGCGCCGCGCGCCAGGTCGAGCTGTTCGACGGCAAGGTCGTCAGCGACAGCATGGCCGGCGCTCACCCCGTCCCGAAACTGGCCGCGGTGATCTGAGCACGAAACCATGCTGCAATTCTCCGATATCACCTACGCGCTGCGCCTGCTGCGCAAG
>CAMLLF010000244.1 GCA_946480705.1 uncultured Lysobacteraceae bacterium
CTCGGCGAAGGCCGAAGAGCGATACCAGCGCGGCGGCGCCGTCATCCACGCGAACGCGTCAGCCGGAAAATGGACGAACGCCAGCGCTGGTGCGCCGGAATGCCGGCGGCACATTGCGCAGTGGCAGATCACGCCGCGCAGCGGCGCGGCGCTCGCCGCATAGCGGACCGCACCGCACAGGCAGCCGCCTTCGTATCGAATGGCTTCGGGCATCGATGGCTCCTCAGGTCCGCATGCCGGAGCCATCGGTCGGGCTCCCGCAACGCGCAACCATCGCAATCATCGGCACCGGTCGGCAAGTCCTTCGGTCGCGCGGCGCTGCCGGAAGGCCTCGCCGCCGTCGCGTTGCATGACGTGCGGCGCTGGGAACCCTCACAGGGGCGGATATTTTTCGCCGTAAGGCAGCGTCGCGTCGATCCGATCGACGAGCGCGAGCGGACAGTTGTAGAACGGCGAGTGCGCGCACGAAAAGCTGTACGCGAGATTGAGATCGATCGCCAGACGCTTCGGCGGGCTGCCCTTCGCGAGCGCTACTTCGATCACCCGGCCACCGCCGTAGGTGCTCTTGCCGGACGTCCGGTCCTTGAACATCAGCAGCACGTAGTCGATTTCCTCCCAGCGATTCTTCCGGCTGTAGGCCTTGACCACGTGCGTGCGTCCGGCGATCGGCAGCGCGACGCTGCCGACGACGTACATCACGCCGGCGTGTTCGCGCGAATCGAGATAGTCGACTGCGGCCGGTTCCTCCTCGCGCGTGAAGCGCGCGGTGACGACGCCCTTGGGATCGTATGAAAAGAAATCCAGTCCGCGGAAGCCGCGCTGCATCACGCGTTCGGGATTGTGCAGCCAGACCTTGAGCGTCTCCGCGCCGAGCAGCGACACGCGCACCGTCAATTGCCCGGGCAGGGTCAGCTGGCGATCGGGACGTTCGAGCAGATCGAGCGTCTCGATGCCGCGGCCGCTCAGCATGGCCTTGCCGTTGCGATACGCGACGCTGGCAACGGGCTGATCCGACCCGGTGCGCGACCATTTCCAGCCGTCCGGCAGCACGACCGGATTCAGATACAGCGTTTCTCCGTCGCGAATTTCCTGCATGTCCTGCGCGGCGTACATGCCGGCGGGACCGGACGCGTTGAACGCGGCGCCCTGCGTGAACGACAGCCATTGCTGGAACCGCGTCAGCTCGGCCGCCGGCGTCGCGGCGCTGACGAGCAGCGATGCAACAAATATCCATTTCATCATTTTGATACCGTGTCTGTTTTGTGACATGCGAACGAGCCAGATTTCCGTCGGAACATTTGAGCGTGCAGTCATCCGTACTGCAAGTTACGGTCGTGGAAGTCGAGATGAAATGCCGGAAATCCGGGGCACGACGTTGGCATTCGCGATGAATCGTGCGAAGCGATCGCGACCGGTCCGCCGTCGCATCGCCTTTTTCGATCAAGGGCAGTGTGCGGCTGCGTTCGGCATCGTCCGTCGTTCCCGCCCGGCCCGTGCAGTTTTCGACAGCGCGCGTTCGCCCGGCAGCGTCCGCATCTCGCGCACCAGATCGCAGACGTCCCGTGCGTTCGCCGCGGCGGCGTCGATCGCGAGGGCGAACGCGCGCGGCGTCGCCCGGTTCGCCAGATTGCGCCGCGCCCAGTGCCACGCCGCGGCGGCGTCGTTGCCCGGTCCGCGGTAGAACTCGACTGCATGATCGGCGAAGGCAAGCGGCTGGCGGTGCAGCAGCGCTTCGTAGCGCAGCGCCGCCGCGGCGACGGCGCGATCGCCGCCGATGCGGTCGCCGCCGTTCCGCAGAATTTCACCGAGCAGCGAAAGCGCTTCCGGTTCGTGCCCGGCGCCGGCGAGCGGCGTTATGCGCCGTATCGCCGCCGCGACATCGCCGCGCGCGAATTCGAGTTCGGCCTTGTGCACCAAGGCGCTCGCGAACGCTGGCAGGTAGGCGAGGGCGAGCGCGTATTCGGCTTCGCCGCGCCGCGCGTCGCCGGCCTGTTCCGACCACATCAGGCCGCGCGCGAAATGCGTCCAGGCGTAGGGAAACGGCGAGGTCGTCCGTAGTTCGCCGAGTGCCAGCCGATAGTGCCGGTCCGCTTCCGCGTACCGTCCGAGTTCGGCATGAGCCGCGGCGAACGCGCTGTGCACCGCGTAGCCGGGAAGGCGGCCCGCGTGCCTGCCGAGAAGGCGGACCGCGTCGTCGGCATGCCCGGTCGCGACGAGAATCGATGCGCGCTGCAGCGCGACCTGCCGTGCGTCAGCCCCGCTTTGAAGTGCCGCGTCCAGGTCGGACTGCGCTTGCGCGAAGCGATGCGCCGCGGCGTACGTGCGCGCGCGCAACAGCAGATGATCGCGGCCGATCGGCAGCGACCCGGCGAGTCTCACGGCTTCGTCCAGCGCATCGTGGTCCGACAGGAAGCGCGATCTCGCGAGCAGCAGAGCGACGCGCTGCGCCGGTTCGACGGCCTGCGCGAGCGCGTGATCGAGATTGGCGATCGCGATCGCCGCGGTCGTCGTCGGTCGCGTCTGCGCGAGCGCGGGGCTCAGCATCGCGACCATCGTCGTGACGATCCCGATAACGACGGGCTTGCGGATGATCATGTCCCGTGTCCTTCGACTCGTGCGGCGGGGCGAACGCTGCATGCACGTTCCGCTAAGGCTCGGCGAGAAACGGGAACCGCCCCGGCGCATGTACCGCATCGTCCTGCGTGACGCCGTCGTCGACGCCCGAATCGCTGCCGTTGACCAGTCGTGCGCGATACGCGTCGACGACATCGCTGTCCGGCGTGCGGCCTCCGCAATCGGCGAGCCGCGTGTTGTCGCCGGTCTCGACGGCAAGAAAACGCGTGCACCGCGCATGGCGGCTGTCGACCCAGAGCCGGTCATCGGCGAGCAGCCGGGCGAGCGCACGGTACCGATGGGGCTGCGGGGTCGACGCAGCGAGCCATTGATTGCCGCAGATGCCGTCGAACGCGTCATAGAGACCCAGCGTGCGCTCGATGTCCGGTACGAATCTCGGCCACTCCGCCGGTGCGGCGCGGTTGTACTGCTCCTTGCGAGCGTTGCTGACGTCGCCGGGATCCAGCGGGCCTATCAGCGCATTGCCGGTCAGCGTGCGTCCGACCCGATCAAAGCGCGTGCCGCGCGATGCCGCTGCGTAAGTGCCGGCCCAGACCGCGAGCAGCGGCCCGCCGCGATCGACCGCATCGACGTCGATCGACACGACAAGTGCCGCCGTCGACCAGCCGGCCAGGAAATTCTGCGGCGGCCCGCCGTCGGTGTGACGCCAGCGGTCGAGCATCTCGGCGCTGACTGGCGGCCCCAGCGCGGGACAGCCCGATGCATCGGCCGCAATCCCCGTGCCCAATGCGCGCTTGACGACGTCGTAGGCCTGCCGCGTGCCGCGCACATTGTTCGCGAACGGATCGTTGCGCAGCCCGGCGAAGACGCGGAATCGCCGCTGCGCGCTGTCGATTCCCGCCGCGACGCCGGCATCGCCGCCGGCACTGTCGCCAGCCGCATCGCAGCGCGCGCTTCCGGCGGCGCCGAAGCGGCACTCGATCGCCGTCGTTGCGCGTGTCTTGCCGAAGCGCCGGCCGCTGTCGACATGGAACACATAGGCGATCTGATCCGAGAAGCGCTTGCCGACGATGGTCATGACGAGATCGAGGCGCTCGCCGTCGGGCGACATCCAGGCATAGAGGTCGCCGATGTCGGCGGCGGGATCGGCGATCACCGCCGGCGTGTCGAGATGATCCGACGCACGTGCGGCAGCGGTGATCGCAATGGTCAGGGCACCGGCGAAAAGCGTCGCGCGGACGCTGCGAATCGTGGCATTCATGGAAGGGCTCCGGATTGCAGCGGCGGCATCAGCGCGTCACGGCCAGCGGCGCCCAGGCATTCCAGAGTGCGCGCGCCTCGTGCGCGATCACATCGGGCTGTTCCTCGGGCCAGAACAGCTTGGCGCCGTCGAGCCGGCGCACGCCGCGCGATCCGCCGAACGCGCGGTCGAGGTAGTCCGCGTTCGCGGCCGAGAAAATCGTGTCGGCCATGCCCCAGACGACGCGCACCGGTGCGTGGCTGCGCCGCAGCGTCGTCTCGACATCGGCGAGCGGATTGCGCGCGAGCGCGGCCGCATAGGCATTCGCGAGCGCGCTGCGCCGCACCGTGGACAGCAGCGGCCCGAAATACAGGTCGACGGCGTCGTCGGTCGGATGCGTGCCGTTCGCGTAGCACATGCCGCCGATGCCCTCGGCCGACCGCGCGAGCGTCGGGTTCTCCCACCATGGCGCCAGCCATTCGTCGACGAACCTGCCGTGTTTCGCGAGTTCGATGACCGGCAGCATCGCCGGCGGCGGGCTCTCTATCGCGGTGTCGCCGTTCGCGAGCAGCAGCGTGCGCACGCGCTCGGGATGCCGCGCGAGCAGCAGCTGCGCCACCGCGCCGCCGCTGTCGCTCGCAACCACATCGACGCTCGCGATGCCGAGCCGGTCGAGAAACGCGCCGAGCATCGCGACCTGATCGTCGGGGCCGACCGGCTGCCCTTCCGCGACCTGGGTGAAACCCAGGCCAAGGAAATCCGGCGCGATGCAGCGCCGGTACGGCGACAGGCGTTCGAGCGCGCCGCGCCATTGAAACCCGTTCAACGGAAAGCCGTGCAGGAACAGCGCGGCATCGCCGCTGCCGCGTTCGACATAGGCGATGTTGCCGAACGATGTCGATGCATGGCGGCGCCGGCCGTGGAATGCCGCCGCTTCGGATCCGCGCATGCGCTGCGAGGGCGCGTCGGTCGCGCCGGGACCGCCGGACAGCACGAGCGCGCCTCCGACGCTCGCGGCCGTTCCGAGGAATTGTCTGCGATTCATTGCGTGTCCTCCGCCAGGTCGCGCGGCGCCGGATCGCCTGCGTTCGGGCAAGCACCGGCCGTTGCCGTCGCCGAACGGCGACAACCTGGATTCGTGTCGTGGTCGTTGCCGCCATCGGCGGCGCGGTTGCCCGGCGCAGCGGGCAGTGCCAGTAGACGCCGACGGGCCGGCGGTCGCTGTCGAATTCTTTAGGAAACCGTCAGGTCAGCGGCGGACGGACCGCGTGCCCGCGTATCGCGGCCTCAGGAACCGGCGCGGTTTTTCGGCGGCAGCGCCGATTGCCGGAACTCGCTCGGCGTGCGTCCGTAGGCTTGCTGGAACGCGGCCGTGAAATGACTGTGGCTCGAGAAGCCGAGATCGTGACTCAGCGCGCTGAGGTCGTCGTACTCGCCGAGCAGATCGAGCGCGCGCGCGAGCCGCAGCCGCAACTGGTAGCGATACAGCGGCACGCCTTCGACCTCGCGGAAGCTCTGCGTCAGATAGACTGCCGAAACACCGACTTCGGCCGCGACCTCGGCCAGCGTCCAGCGCCGCGCGAGATCCCCGACGAGCACGCGCTTGGCGCGGTCCACGAGGCGCTGACGGCTCTGGCTGCCGCTCGCGGCATGCGCCGTGCGCGGACCGATCGCGCGCTGCACCAGCGTCAGCGCGAGGCTCTCGGCTTCGAGCGGATCGGCCGTGCCTTCGTGCAGGCTGTGCCGCAGCAGCGCCACGAGCACCTGCGCGCGCGGATCGATGCCGAGCCGATGCTCGCGGAAACGCGGCGGCTCGCCGTCGTGCAGCAAGGCCGGCGGCGCTATCTCGCGCAGCAGCGCTTCGTCCACGGTAAGCACGAGGCTGGCGTCGCCGTCGGGATGCGGATGACTGACCTCGCCGCGCTCGCCTGCGTTGAAGAACTGTACCTGGCTCGCATCGGCCACGACGGTGCTGCCGTCGAGATGTCGCAGGCAGCTGCCGCGATACGGAAAGCGCAGCTGCGTTCGCGCTGCACACACCGACTCGCGCGTGCCGCCGGCAGACGCGAGATCGACGACATCGACCAGCGATGTCCGGAGCAGCTCATGAAGGACCGTTTCAGCCATGGGCTCGGCAATCGGAACGGCAACGCATTGAATCCAGTTGCGGTCGACGACACAATTTTTTCCGCCGCACCGACGGCACGCTCGAACCTCGAGGACGATGCCATCCTGGTGATCGCGCCAACCTCGGGCAACCGGACCGAGGCTCTCTCGTTGTCTGCGGGCGATTTCCAGTTCCTGCCGGATGCCGGCCAACGTGTCGAACTCGTCGGCAACGGCGCGCGGCGGAATACCCGGTCGATGCGGTCGAGCTGTTTGAGACCGGCGGCCCGATTCAACAGGGCAAACGCGTTTTCACCGACTTCGTCCAGGCCAGGATCATCCGCCTGGCTGAAGAGCGATCGGCGCTTGAGGTCGGCCCAGGCGGAACTTGTACCGTCGAACCAGAACAGACCGCCGATCTGCAGTACGTCGTTGCCGTCGCTGAAACGTGCGGCGATGGCCGTGACTACCGGGCCTGGGCGGGCGATG
>CAMLLF010000245.1 GCA_946480705.1 uncultured Lysobacteraceae bacterium
TGCTCTCGCCGATCGATGCGGCTGCCGGCATGACCGACGCCGACCGGGCCGCCGTGCTCGCACGGGGCATCGGCATCACCAACATGGTGGCCCGCGCCACGGCCCGGGCCGACGAACTCGAAGGGCTCCAGGTGCGCCGTCTCGAAGTCCAGGAACTCGACCCGGCGGCCGTCGGCGGCAACGAGCTCGACCCAGCTCGCATCCTTGAGCCGCAGCGCGATCTCGTACTGGCCCGGAACCGGCGCGACCGGTTCCGTTGCCGGTGCGGCTTCATGCTTGAGCGCCGGTACCATCGAGGCCATCAGCGGCAGTCCGGGTGCGCCCGCCGTATCGCTGTTCGCGGCCGGTGCCGCAGTCGAGGCGGCCGGAACAGTCGTCGCGATTTCAGGCGACGGCGTCGAGGCAGTCGTCGCGGCCGGCGGCGTTTCGAGCGGCAGCGACTGTTCGAGCGACGAGACGCGGGCGAGATTCTGATCGAGCCCGCCGTGCGTCGCGAGCCAGACCGCCGGCGCGACGATGAGGCCGGTCAGGATCACGTAGACCGTCGGCACCGAGTAGCGCTGGAACAGATAGCGCGAATGCGAGATACGCCCGGTCGCGACGAGCGCCGGCGGCGTCGCGTTGCGCTCGCGCACCTGGCTGTCGACGGCCTGCATCGGCAGGCCCAGCAGACGCGTGTAGCTCGCGAGATAACCGCGCAGGTAGACGTCGTGCTCGATGCGCGCGAAGTCGTCGCTTTCGAGCGTCGTCACGACACGCTGGGGCAGGCGCAGACGCGTCGAGACCTCGTCGATGCTCCAGCCTCGACGTTCGCGCTCGGCACGCAGCCGCAGCCCGAGGCTGCTTTCGGGCTGCGCGTCGGCCGGCAGCGCGAACAGCTCGCGACCGGTGCCGGCGACCGAGAAAGCGGCGTTGCTGGGAACGTCCGTGCGCATGTCGTCGGCGCTTTCCGTGGCCGCTGCAGAGAAATTGTCGTCGTGTGGGCTGGTCATCGTCTGCGCTGCGGAGGCGAGTTCTAGGGGTAGCTGGTCGCTGTTTTCGGTCGGAACGGTGTCGGTCGCGGGCGCCGCCGCAACGTCGGCGCCAGAGTGCGAACGTTTCTGCCTGTGTTTCATGACGGAGTGCTCGATTCCAGCTTCTGTCGCTGCGGCGAATCCGGGAATTCGTTGCGCAGGCGGCGCGCGTATTCGTTCGCTTCGCGCGCGTTGCCGAGGCTGTTTTCGATATTGAAGCCGAGCAGCAGCGCATCGGCGCTCGACGTGCCGAGCGATTCGAAACGCTGCAGAAATGCGCGCGCGCGCAGGAAGTCGCTCTTGCGGAACAGCACGCCGGCCAGATGGAACAGCGCCTCGCTGTTGTTCGGATTGAGTTCGATCGCCTTGCGGAAATCCTGCTCGGCGCGGTCGAACTTCTCGGCCTGCTGGAAGCAGGTGCCCGAATTCGTGAACGCGACATCGGGCGTCTTGTAGAACGGATCGGCGACCGCGGCGGAGAACCGCTGCGCGGCCTCGTCGAGCTTGCCGGCTCGGCACAGGAAAGCGCCGTAGTTGTTGTTGACCGCACCATTGCGCGGCGCGAGTTCGGCCGCGCGGCGGTAGTGCTCGGCGGCCTTGCGCTGGTCGTTGATGCGCTCGTAGAGCACCGCGATGACGGTATGCGCATCGACGTAGGACGCATCGAACTTCAGCGCTTTCTCGAGTTTCTCGAACGCGAGTTCGAGCTTCCCCTGCTGCATGTAGCGCTGGCCGAGCGCGACGTGGACCTCGGCCGCGCTGCGCGCCTTCTCGCTCGCCTTCGAGCGCGGCGCGGCGCTTGCGCAGGCGCCGAGGCCGAGGATCAGCAGCAGCGCCAGCGCGAACTTAAGCCGCATCGGCCTGCCCCTCGAGCTTGCGGCGGAATTCGGCCTGGCGGCGCGTGCGATCGAGCACCTGGCCCTTGAGCTGGCCGCAGGCCGCGTCGATGTCGTCGCCGCGCGTCCGCCGCACGGTCGTCAGCACGTGCGAGTCGAGCAGGATCTTCTGGAACTGGCGGATGACCTCGTCGTCGGACCGCTCGAAGCGCGTCCCCGTGAACGGGTTGAACGGAATCAGGTTCACCTTCGAGGGCACCCTGCGCATGAGCTTGACGAGCTGCCGCGCATGCTCCGGCTTGTCGTTGACGCCCTTCATCATCGTGTATTCGAACGTGATCGATGCGCGCGGACGCTTGGCGACGTACCGCTGGCAGGCACCCAGGAGTTCGGCGATCGGATATTTCTTGTTGAGCGGCACGAGTTCGGTGCGGAGTTCATCGTTCGGCGCGTGCAGCGACACGGCGAGCGAGACGTCGCTCTCCTCGCTGAGCCGGTCGATCATCGGCACGAGACCGGCGGTAGACAGCGTCACGCGCTTGTTGGCCAGACCGAAGCCGAGATCGTCGCGCATGACGCTCATGGCGCGCACGACATGGTCGAAGTTCAGCAGCGGCTCGCCCATGCCCATCATCACGACGTTCGTGAGCTTGCGCTGGTGATGCGGCACGTTGCCGAGGTGCCGCGCGGCCACCCAGACCTGGCCGATGATCTCGGCCGTCGACAGGTTGCGGTTGAAGCCCTGCGTGGCGGTCGAGCAGAACTGGCAGTTCAGCCCGCAGCCGACCTGCGAGGACACGCAGAGCGTGCCGCGCGAGGTTTCGGGAATGAAGACGGTCTCGATCGCGTTGCTGCCGTCCATGCCGAGCAGCCACTTGTGCGTGCCGTCGGCGGACTGCTTCTCGAAGATCGTCTTGGGGGGAATGATGTCGACGGCGGCGCTGAGCTTGTCGCGCAGCGCCTTGCCGACGTCGGTCATCTGCGCGAAATCGGTGACGTGGCGGTGGTACATCCACTTCATCACCTGATCGGCCCGATAGGGTTTCTCGCCGATCGATGCAAACAGATCGCGCAATCCCTGGCGGTCGTAGTCGAACAGGTTGGGTTTCACCACTGTCACCAGATCATTCCTCAGCGCGGGCAGAGCTCGGTGGATGCGAAGAAGTACGCAATTTCCACAGCGGCATTTTCTTGCGAATCGGAACCGTGTACCGCGTTGGCGTCGATCGAGTCGGCGAAGTCGGCGCGGATGGTGCCCTTGTCGGCCTTCTTCGGATCGGTCGCGCCCATGAGGTCGCGGTGCTTCAGAACGGCGTTGTCGCCTTCGAGCGCTTGGATCACGACCGGACCCGAGATCATGAACTCGACGAGCGCATTGAAGAACGGACGCTCCTTGTGCACCGCATAGAAGCCTTCGGCTTCCTTGCGCGACAGGTGCTTCATCTTCGACGCGACGATCGTGAGGCCGGCCTTTTCGAAACGGGTGTAGATCTCGCCGATCACGTTCTTGGCGACGGCGTCGGGCTTGATGATGGACAGGGTGCGCTCCAGCGCCATGTCGAATACTCCAGAATTGACAGAAAGAAACGAATCCCGACGCCGCGCGCGATGGTAACACCAAACACACGCAGGAATGCGGGGTTAGCGGGCAAAATCGTTCTGAATTCTAGCTGATTCACGCGGCGTATGCAGCCCGCCGCGCCATGACGCGGACGACTTCGTATGCATACCGGCAGGCACGCGCAGCGGCGACGTCCGGCAAATGGCGGCGAATGTCACCCCGGGACCGCAGCCCTGCGGCATCCTCTTTCCGTTTCCGGCCCGGATGTAGCCCGACGCACGCGTTTGACCCCGAACCGATTGCTCTCGTAGCATTCAAACGCCCGTTTTACCTACGATCCGGTTGCGGCGCCTGCTTGACCGACTGACCGCCCGCGCAACCGGACAGCTAAGGAATACATGAACTCGCAGCACTTCTCGACCAAGGAACGCATTCTCGGCGCCGCGGAACAGTTGTTCGCCCGACTCGGCTTCGCCGGCGCATCCCTGCGTCAGGTGACGGCAGCCGCCAACGTCAATCTCGCGGCCGTCAACTACCACTTCGGATCGAAGGAAAATCTCATCAATGAGGTGTTCCGCCGCCGCCTCGACGAACTCAACGCGCATCGCCTGCAGGCGCTGGAGGAAGCGCTGGAACGGCCGGGCTCGGATCTCGAGGAACTGCTCGGCGCCTTCATCAACCCTGCGCTCGACCTGTCGCTCGACCGCGGCGGCGGCGGCGCGTTCGTACGCGTGCTGGCCCGCGCCTATGCCGAACACAACGACGCGCTGCGCAAGTTCCTGTCCGACAACTACGGCCACGTGATGAAGCGTTTCCATGCCGCGTTCGCCCAGCGCCTGCCGGACCTGGACAAGGAAGAGCTGTACTGGCGCCTCGACATCGTGGCCGGCGCCCTGACCTATGCCATGGCCGACTTCGGTGTGATCAAGCGCAAGTCCGGCGTGACCGAACAGCAGCATCGCGAGCGCTCGGCCGAACATCTGATCCGCTTCGCCGCCGCCGGCCTGCGCGCGCCGTAATCGGGGCCGCCGCGACGGCGGCCCGCTCGTCCCGCACTCGCAACTCCGCGCCGCACCGACGATTTGCTGCACCGCAACGCGAGCAACAGCTCCAACGCGAGCAGGCAGAGTCGCCGGGCTGGTCCTTACGTTCCCCCTCCACAACGAGGTCCCCATGAGCTTCAAACCGCTACGTATCCGCAAGGCTGCGGTACTCGGCGCCGGTGTGATGGGCGCGCAGATCGCCGCGCATCTCACCAACGCCGACGTCGAAACCGTGCTGTTCGACCTGCCCGCCAAGGAAGGCGACAAGAGCGGCATTGCGATTAAGGCGATCCAGAACCTCGCCAAGCTCTCGCCGGCGCCGCTCGCCGACAAGTCGCGCCAGGCTGCGATCGTGCCGGCCAACTACGACGAACACCTCGAGCTGCTGCGCGGCTGCGACCTCGTCATTGAGGCGATTGCCGAACGCACCGACTGGAAGCTCGACCTTTACAAGAAGATTGCGCCGTATCTGCCGGAATCGGCTGTGGTTGCGAGCAACACCTCGGGCCTGTCGATCAACACGCTGGCCGAAGCGCTGCCGGAGAACCTGCGCCATCGCTTCTGCGGCGTGCACTTCTTCAACCCGCCGCGCTACATGCACCTCGTCGAGCTGATTCCCTGCGCGACGACCGACGCGGCGGTGCTCGAGAGCCTGGAATCCTTCCTGGTCACCACCCTGGGCAAGGGTGTGGTCTACGCCAAGGACACGCCGAACTTCATCGGCAACCGCATCGGCGTGTTCTCGATCCTCGCCACGATGCATCACACGCAGCAGTTCGGCCTCGGCTTCGACGCGGTCGACGCGCTGACCGGTCCGGCGATCGGCCGTCCGAAGAGCGCGACCTACCGCACCGCGGACGTGGTCGGCCTCGACACGATGGCGCACGTCATCAAGACCATGGCCGACACGCTGCCGAACGACCCCTGGCACTCGTTCTTCCAGGCGCCGCTGTGGCTCAAGGCCTTGATCGAAAAGGGTGCGCTGGGCCAGAAGACCGGCTCCGGCGTGTTCCGCAAGGTCGGCAAGGACATAGTCGTTCTAGAGTTGGCCAAGCAGGACTATCGCGCGGCCGATCAGAAGGCCTCCGACGAGGTCGCCGCGATCCTCGCGATCAAGGACCCGAGCGAGAAATTCGCGAAGCTGCGTGCGTCGGGCGATCCGCAGGCGCAGTTCCTCTGGGCCGTGTTCCGCGACCTGTTCCACTACACCGCCTATCACCTCGCCGACATCGCCGATACCGCGCGCGACGTCGACTTCGCGATCCGCTGGGGCTACGGCTGGCAGCTCGGTCCGTTCGAGACCTGGCAGGCCGCCGGCTGGCAGCAGGTCGCCGGCTGGATCACCGAGGACATCGCCGCCGGCAAGGCCATGAGCAGCGCGCCGCTGCCGGCCTGGGTCACCGACGGCCGCGCCGGCGTGCACGGCAAGGATGGCTCGTATTCGGCGAACCAGAACAAGGCGTTGCCGCGTTCGGCTCACCCGGTCTATCAGCGCCAGCACTTCCCCGATCCGATCCTCGGCGAGAAATTCGACCCGGGCACGACCGTGTTCGAGAACGACGGTCTGCGCCTGTGGCACCTCGGCGACGACGTCGGCATCGTCTCGTTCAAGACCAAGATGAACACGGTCAACGACGCCGTGCTCGACGGCCTGCAGCGCGCAGTCGACGAAGCCGAGCAGCGCTTTAAGGGCCTCGTGATCTGGCAGAGCCGCGAACCGTTCTCGGCCGGCGCCGACCTCAAGGGCGCGATGGGTCTGTTGCAGGCCGGCAAGGTCGCCGAGTTCGACGCGATGATCGCGAACTTCCAGGCGACCAGCATGCGCCTGAAGACCTCGCTCGTGCCGACCGTCGCCGCGATCCGCGGCATGGCCTTCGGCGGCGGCTGCGAGTTCCAGATGCATTGCACGAAGACGGTCGCCGCGCTCGAAAGCTACATTGGCCTGGTCG
>CAMLLF010000246.1 GCA_946480705.1 uncultured Lysobacteraceae bacterium
CCGAGCAGGCGATGGGCCGGAAGCTCGATCACCGCTCGGACCTGTTCTCGCTCGCCGTCAGCCTGTACCAGATGCTCTCCGGCAAGCTGCCGTTCGAGGGCGAGTCGCAGGCGCTGCACTACCGGCGCGACGACTTCGTGCGCATCGTGCCGCCCGACGTGATGGCGTGGCTCGAAGGCATCTTCGACGGGTGGCTCAAGAGCGGCCGCGACTACGTGATCTGCGGCGACTGGAACATCGTGCACACGCGCAAGGACATCCGTAACTGGAGTTCGAACCAGAAGACCTCGGGCTGCCTGCCCGAAGAACGTGCCTGGCTCGACAAGCTGTTCCTGCAGCACGGCTGGGTCGACAGCTATCGCGCGCTGAAGCCCGACGCCGAGGACTACACATGGTGGTCCAACCGCGGCCAGGCACGCGCGAACAATGTGGGATGGCGCATCGACTACCAGGTGATCACGCCGTCGCTGCGCAAGCGGCTCAAGAGCTGCGAGATCCTGCGCGATCCGCGCTTCTCGGATCACGCGCCGTATACCGTCGATTACGCGCCGGAACCGAAGTGAGCGCGGGCGCCGGCGTCGCGCGCGAATCGGCGATGCAGCGCTTCCGGCGCGCGTTCGCGCAGCCGGCATCGTGGGTCGTCTGCGTATTCGGCTTCGGCTCCGGCCTGCCGTTCCTGCTCGTCGGCGTGACGCTGGGCTACTGGTTCCGAGAACGAGGCCTGTCGCTCGGCGCGATCGGCGTGTTCAGCTGGATCTCGATGCTCTACGTGCTCAAGTTTCTCTGGGCACCTCTGCTCGACCGCGGCACGCCGTCGATTGCGGCCGGCGCCGCGGATGGCTGCTGCTGTCGCAGCTCGGCGTCGTCGCGGGACTGGCCGCGATGGCGTTGATAGGCCCGGGCGATGAGCATCCCGGCGTCTTTCTCGCGGTGCTCGCCTTCACGACGTTCTGCGGCGCGACGCAGGACTGCGTCGTCGACGCGTATCGCATCGAGATCGCGCCGAAGGAAGATCAGGGCGCGCTGATCACGACATATTCGCTTGGCTATCGCATCGGCCTCGTGCTCGGCGGTGCGCTCGCGCTGTACGCGGCGGATCTGTTCGACTGGCGCACGACATACCTGCTGATGGCAGCCTTCATGCTGATACCGGCCGTCATGACGCTGTATGCGTCCGAGCCGCCGGCACCGCCGGACGCCGGCGACGAACCGGTGCGCGTTGACGGTCGCGTCATGGCGGCCATGGAAGTGGCGTTGCGCGACTTCCTGCGTCCGGTGACCGAGTTCTTCGCGCGCAACGGCGCGAAGCTCGCACTGACCTTCCTGCTGTTCGTCGGCCTGTACAAGCTGCCGGACCAGATCATCGGCGTCATGGCCGGGCCGTTTTATCTCGACCTCGGATTTACGAAGAGCCAGATAGCGACGGTGTCGAAGGTTTACGGCGTCTGGCTCGGATTCGCCGGCGCGCTGCTCGGCGGCATCGCCGCTACCGTGCTCGGCGTACGCAGTTCGCTGCTGATCGCGGCGCTTGGTGTCGCGTTGTCGAATCTCGTGTTCCTGCTGATAGCGGCGAACCCGGGGCAGGTCTGGAGTTTCATCGCGGCGATTTCGGCCGACAATTTCTGTCAGGGCTTCGCCGGCAGCGTGCTCGTCGCATTCATGTCGGGCCTCGCCGACGTCCGTTTCAGCGCGACGCAGTACGCGTTGCTCGCATCGTTGTCGAATCTGCCCGGGAAGCTGCTCGGCGGTGTGTCCGGATTCTTCGTCGAGGCGTTCGGGTTTCAGGCTTTCTTTGCGCTGAGCGCGGTATCCATCTTGCCGACCCTATGGCTGTACTGGCGGCTCCGGCCTCATATGGAAGGTGCGCCGCCGGCGTCCGCGAGCTGAAATTCACGCCGCTTGCTGCGACAATCGCCCGACAGGGGGCATCCGCGAACGCTGACACGAGGGCGCTGTGCCAGACATTCTCGTACGCCATATCGACGACATCCTCGCGGATCGCATCAAGGAGATCGCGCGCGAGCATCAGTGGTCGATCAATGAGGCCATTCTGTTCGCGCTGCGCCGCGGCGTGGGCCTCACCGGCGAAGACATGCACCGTGAGCTGCATGACATCGCGATGCTGTCGGGGACCTGGGAGTCCACCGAGACCGCGGCCTTCCGTGCGGCACTCGAAGCTTTCGAGCGCGTATCCGGCAAGCCGCTGTTCACCGACGACGCGATCGAGAATCAGGAACCGAAGTAGATCGCGCCGAGCACACGCGGCCCGCGCGCGCCGGTGACGTCGGCGCGATTGCCGGGCAGGCCGAGCAGGCGCTGCCGCGCGAGCCAGGCGAAGGCCATCGCCTCGACATAGTCCGGATCGACGCCGCAACTGGCTGTGCTCGCCACGGTCGTCGGCGCCAGCGCGGCGGCGATCGCTCGCATCAGCGCCGTGTTGTGAACACCGCCGCCGCACGCGAGCACCTGCTGCGTCTGCGGCGCATCGCGCCGGATCGCGGCGGCGACGCTGCGTGCCGACAGCGCGAGCAGCGTCGCCTGCACGTCGACCGGCGCGATCGGATAATTGTTGAGATGACGATCGAGCCAATCGAGGTTGAAGACTTCGCGGCCGCTGCTTTTCGGTCCGGTCTGTGCGAAATAGGGCTCGTCGAGCATTCGTGCGAGCAACGCTTCGTCCACGCGGCCCTGTGAGGCCCACGCGCCGCCGGCGTCGCAACCGATGCCGCGTTGCCGCAGCGACCAGGCGTCCATGAGACAGTTCGCCGGACCGGTATCGAAGCCCGTCACCGCCGCTGCCGGGCCGCGTCGCAACACGGTGATGTTGGCGATGCCGCCGAGGTTGAGCACAACGCGATCGCGCTCAGGGTCGCCCAGCAATGCAGCATGCAGTCCCGGCACCAGGGGGGCCGCCTGACCGCCGGCTGCGATATCGCGGCGTCGGAAATCGCCGACCGTCGTGATGCCGGTGCGTTCGGCGATCACGTTCGGATCGCCGAGCTGCAGGGTATACGGCGCGGCAAGAGCCGGCTTGTGCCGCACGGTCTGGCCGTGCGAGCCGAGCGCGCGAATGGCCGCCGGCGCTATGCCTTCGCGGTCCAGCAGGCCAAGGGCGGCCTCGGCGAATGCATGACCGAGTTCCACATCGAGCATGCCGAGTTCGTCGAGGTTGATCTCGGCCGTGTCGCGTGCCAGCGCGAGCACGCGCGGCCGCAGGGCGGCCGGATACGGCACGGCGCATGCGGCACGAAGCTCCGGAGCGGAAT
The DNA here is from genome assembly GCA_946480705.1 of uncultured Lysobacteraceae bacterium. Next base: position 3,267 of record CAMLLF010000246.1, read on the forward strand.
CGAACGACACGAGCGCGACATCGATGGCGTCGGCGCTCGTGCCCGAAATCAGGCCGAGATAGAGCTCGGCGGCGGCTGACGTCACGCGTCAGCGCACCATGGCGAGGCGCGAATCCTCGTAACGCTTGAGCTGCGCGAGCATCGGCTGTGTCAGCTGCTTGAACTTCGCGAGCTCGGTCGACGGCAGCGGCTCGGGCTTGGGCAGCGTCACCGTGAGCGGATCGCGGTGCTGGCCGTTGAGGCGGAACTCGTAATGAAGGTGGGGGCCGGTCGCGAGACCGGTCGATCCGACGTAGCCGATCAGCTGGCCTTGGCGTACGCGCTGGCCGGCCGAAAGACCCGAGGCAAAGCGCGACATGTGGCCGTACACCGTGCTGTATTGACCGCCGTGCTGCAGGATGACGACATTACCGAAACCGTTCTTGACGCCGCGGAACTCGACCTTCGCATCGCCGGCCGCGTAGATCGGCGTGCCGGTCGGCGCGGCGTAGGAATTCGAGGTGCGGGTGAAGGACACGCCCACCGCGCGCACCCGCGTGCCGGTCGGCGCGGCGTAGTCGACGCCCTTGTGCGCGCGCATGCGGCCGAGCACCGGATGCATGCGGCCCGCGCTGAAGCGCGACGAAATGCGCGTGAACTCGACCGGCGTGCGCAGGAACGACGTCTTCAGCGGCCGGCCGTCCTCGCTGTAGAAGGACACGCCGCCTTCGGTATCCTGATAGCGGAACGCCGTGAAGCGACGGCCGCCGTTGACGAAGGTCGCGCCGAGAATATCGCCGTCGCGCAGGCGCTCGCCGTCGCGGTAGACGTCGTTGTAGATCACGGTGAAGCTGTCGCCGACGCGCAGATCCTGCGCGAAGTCGATGTCGTAGCCGAAAGCCTGCGCGAGCTTCAGCGTCATCGAGTCGGTCATGCCGGCCGAGTCGCCGGCTTCGAACAGCGAACTCTTGATCGAGCCGTGTGCGACATGGACGCGGCGCTCGAGCGCGCGCTCGGCGATTTCGCTCTTGACACCCTCGGCGTCGACGCGCAGGACGACGCGCGTGTGGTCGTCACGATCGAAACGCAGCGCGGCAAGCTTGCCTTCGGGCGACTTGCGGAACGCGAACTCGTCGCCGGGATGAATGCGGCGGAACGCACCTTCGTCGACCTTCGCGTCGACGAGACGCTGCAGTTCGGTCGGCGAAAGGCCCTGCTCGTGGAATATGTCGGCGAGCGACTGCCCGGCACGCACGATGACGATCTTCCATTCGTCGCCTTCCATGCCCGGCACCATGCCCGCGGCGGCGAGTCCGGCCAGCGCGCGATCGTCCGCAGACGTCTGGTCGGCCGACAATGCCGGCAGAGGCAGCGCGAGCGTCGTGACGCTTGGCACCTCTTCACGGCGCATCGCGTTGGCCCAGGTCGGCATGATCATGCCGACGATGACGGTCAACGCGACGGCGACACTGGCGAGAACCCAGTGTTCGCGGCGCCACGAAATCGGCGACACCGACACGTTCTGCGCGAGCGCCCAAGTTTTACACTTTGAGTAAAACTGGAAATGTTTGCGAAGTGCGCGGCGACGCAGCGCAAGGCGGCGGTTCGTACGGCGGCTCGAATGAGGTGCGGCTGGCGTCTCGGTCACGGTCGCATTCCGATCAAACGGCTCGTACCATAGCCGCCCGATTCGAAACCCGTCAACGCCAGTATTGGCGCGGGTTTGCGCCCGGTCACGTGGTTAACGAATAATTAACTGCACTCACCATTTTTAGCCGTCCGCGAGCGAAGGCCGGAGCGTCGCGCTGCCTGCGGATGGAACGTATTCAGTGGAGAAGCAGGCATGAGCCAGTTGCAGGAAGCGCTTGACCTCATCGGTCGCGGCGCCGAGGAAATCATCAAGCGGGAAGATCTCGAGACGCGCCTCAAGCTCGGACGGCCGTTGCGCATCAAGGCGGGCTTCGACCCCAACCGTCCCGATTTGCACGTGGGCCACACCGTTTTGATCAACAAAATGCGCCAGTTCCAGCAGCTCGGCCACCAGGTCATTTTCCTGATCGGCGACTTCACCGGGATGATCGGCGACCCGACCGGCAAGAACGCAACGCGCAAGCCGCTGAGTCGCGCCGATATCGAAGCGAACGCGAAGACCTACGCCGAGCAGGTGTTCAAGGTCCTCGATCGCGAAAGGACCGAAGTTCGCTTCAATTCTGAATGGTTCGGCCAGATGTCCGCCGCGGACATGATCAAGCTCGCAGCCAGGCATACGGTCGCGCGCATGCTCGAGCGCGACGATTTCCAGAAGCGGTACCGCAGCGAGCAGCCGATCGCCATCCACGAGTTCCTGTATCCGCTCGTGCAGGGTTACGACTCCGTCGCGCTCAAGGCGGACGTGGAGCTCGGCGGCACCGATCAGAAGTTCAACCTGCTGGTCGGGCGTCAGCTTCAGGATGAAGCGGGCCAGCCGCCTCAGATCGTGCTGACGCTCCCGCTGCTCGAGGGCACCGACGGCGTTCAGAAAATGTCGAAGTCGCTCGGCAACTACATAGGCATCAACGAGGCGCCGAACGAGATCTTCGGCAAGATCATGCGGCTGTCCGACGACCTGATGTGGCGCTACTTCGAGCTATTGTCATTCGCGAAGTCGCTGGCGGACCTCAAGGCCATGCGCGCGGCGATAGCGAGCGGCCAGGTCAATCCGCGCGACTACAAGATGGAGCTCGCGGTGGAACTGACCTCGCGCTTTCACGGCGCCCCGGCCGGAGAGGCCGCTGTCAGGCACTGGAACGAAGTCGTCCAGGGCGGCGGCGTCCCCGCCGATCTCGTCGTGCAGGATATTGCGGTGCCGGCGGACGGGCTTCGCCTCGGGTCTCTGCTCAAGTCGGCAGGTCTCGCCGCCAGTGGATCCGAGGCTTCACGCAAGATCGCCGAGCGAGCTGTGCGCGTCGATGGTGAAGTCGTTGAAGACGGCGCGCGCATCTTCAATGCGGGCAGCGAACACTTGCTGCAGCTCGGCAAGCGCGGCTATGCGCGCGTGCGTCTGACATCCGCCTGAAATTTTCGCGCGAAGGGGCTTGCGCAATCGAAAACCGATGATACGATTCGCGCCCCTTCGCTGAGGCGATGAAGTCGAGGCGGGGGGCGGATCGCAAGA
>CAMLLF010000247.1 GCA_946480705.1 uncultured Lysobacteraceae bacterium
GCAATCGCCGTGACGCCGGCGACGGTCGCGCTGCGGCCGTCGCCGGCGTTGTCGTGGCGCCAGCGCAGGGTGGCGCCGTAATCGCGCGAGTCCTGCACGACGACCTGCGTGATCGGATGATTCAGGTGTTTGGCCGCATAGAACAGACCGGCTTCGAGTTCGTCGCCGTTGTCGAGCACGAACGCCGTGCGGTTCGCGATGCGGGTCAGGTCGAAGTCGCGGCGCTGGTCGCCGAGCAGGTTGTTCGGCGCGGCGCGCTGCGGATCGCGCTGCAGCTCGGCCCAGGTCAGGCTGCCCGGCAGCTGCGAATTCGTGTCGACGCGCGCGAGGTAGAACCGCGATTCGCCGCGGGCGAGCGCGACGCCGTAGTTCGCGAACAGCCGGTAGGTCTCCTGCCGCGCATGGTCCCGGAAACCGTCCTGCGCGAACGCGCTGACGCTCGCGTGAAAGTCCTGGCTGTCGCTCGCGCCGGCGAGCGCGGCCTGGCCGCGCGCGTAGCCGAAACTGCCGCCTTCCAGGCGCAGATCGAGCGGCGGCGCGCTGCGTCCGGTCGGACTCACGAAGTTGATCGCGCCGCCGAGCGTCGCGGCGCCGTATTGCAGCGCGTTCGGGCCGCGGAAGACCTCGATGTAGCGCGCGGCGAGCGGCTCGACCGCCTGGAAGTCGCCACCGCCGTCGGCCTGATTGAGATTGACGCCGTCCTGCAGCAGTTCGAGTCCGCGCAGATGGAACGTCCGCTGCAGACCCGAGCCGCGCACCGACAGGCGCGATTCCTCGGCGCCGAAGCGCGGCTGCACGAAGACGCCGGGCGCATAGCCGAGTGCGTCGGCCAGGGTGCTCGTGCGCTGCTCGCGATAGCGCTCCGCATCGACGACGGCCGCGCCGCCGGCGATCTCGCCGAGCCGCTGCTTCGCCGCGACGACTTCGGCGTTGCGCGCATCGGCTTCGACCTCGACGCGCGGCAGGCGCCAGCCGCCCGCGTCCCCCGCATCGGGGGTGACCGGCGGCGGGGCGCTCAGGACGAGCGCGATCGCAGTGGACAGCGGCAGCAACGGCATGCGGGAAACTCCGGATAGTCGGACGACGAGTACGCCACGGCCGCGCGCCGCGCAGAATGCGACCGACTGTCGCAGCGCGCGCACCGACCTGTTTCGCCTGAGTGCCCCGCGAACCGCCGCGCGGTTGTGCGCGCAGCTGCGCGCCCCCTGCGACCGGTTGTCGCAGGCGGCATAATCCACAACGCGATTGTTTCCCCGTGGGTTGCGGCGAGCCGCAGGCGAGCCGCGACATCGAGGTGGTCGTTTGCGCCGGAGGTCGGCTGAGCACCCGGCGTGTCGCGCCGTCGAACGATGGTGCGAGCGTTTTCCTCCGCTACGGGTTCTTCGCGACCGAAATGCCTTGAAGTTGCGGTTCGCCTTGCTCAACGCAACTTGCGCGTTTTCTATTTGCGCTCGGGACCCGGACGCTTCGCGAGCTTGCGCTGCAGGCTGCGCCGGTGCATGCCGAGCAGGCGCGCGGCGGCCGAGACGTTGCCGCCGCATTCGTGCATCGCCTGCTGGATGTGTTCCCACTCCAGCCGCGACAGCGGCGTCATGGTCTCGACCTCCTCGATCGCCGGTTCGTCCTGCAGCGCGCGCAGCAGCGCGTCGGCCGTGACCGGCTTGGGCAGGTAGTTGTCGGCGCCGCGCTTGATCGCCTCGACCGCGGTCGCGACGCTCGCATAGCCGGTCACGAGCACGATCTGCATGTCGGCGCGCGCGGCGCGCAGCGGCGCGATCAGGTCGAGGCCTGAACTCGTGCCGATCTTCAGGTCCACGAGCGCGAAATCGGGCGCGTCGGCGGCAACCAGCGCGAGCGCTTCGGCAGCGGCGTGGGCGATCCGCACGTCCATGCCACGGCGCTGCAGCGAGCGTTGCAGGATGCGCGCATAGACGACGTCGTCGTCGACGAGCAGGCCATTCATGCCGCAACGCTCAGCGGCAGCTCGAAGCGCACGCGCACGCCGCCGCCGTCGGCATCGTCGATCGCGAGTACGCCGCCGAGCCGTTCGACCGTTGCGTGCGACAGCGCGAGACCGAGTCCGAGGCCGTCGGGTTTGCTCGTCGCGAACAGGCGTCCCGGCGCGGCCGCGGCGGCGAGGCCGGCGCCGAAATCGCGCACGCTCCCGCGCAGCCGACCCTGCTCCCAGCGCAGGTCGAGATGGACCGTCGCCGACCCGGCGGCCTGGCTCGCGTCGGCGGCGTTGTTGAGCAGCGCCTGCAGCAGATGGCCGACGCCGGCGTCCGAGGTCACGACGAGGTCGCGTGGCAGCGCGCCTTCGCGCGCGAGCGCCACGGCCGGACGCAGCAGCTGCCAGCGTTCGACGAGCTGATCGAGCGCGGCCACGAGCGCGCGAGGCTGCGACACGCGCGCGCCGTCGGCCGGCTGCGCGAGCTGGCGCACGCGATCGCGGCATTCGTCGACGAGCGCGGCCATCAGTTCCAGATCGGCGCGCCGCGCGCCCTCGCCGACCGCATCGGCGACCGCGTCTTCGAGCATCAACGTCAGCGTGCCGAGCGGCGTGTTGAGTTCATGCGCGACCGCGGCCGCATGCGTCGCGAGCGCGACGATGCCTTCGCTGCGCGCGAACTGCTCGCGCAGCCGCGCGAGTTCCTGTTCGCGCCGGCGCAGCATGTCGGCGAGCCGCGCGAGGAACCATGCGACGACGGCGCCGGACACGATGAAGTTCGCAGCCATGCCCCAGAGGTGCAGATCGAGCGGGTCGCCGAGCATGCCGTGGCCGTGCGACAGCGGTCGTCCGAACGCGTTCGACAGCGCGTAGCCGATGCCGCAGGCCGCTGCGACGAACAGCAGCGCGCGCCACGGCAGCGCGACGGCGGCCAGCGCGAGCGGCAGCAGGAACAGCGACGCGAACGGATTCATCGTGCCGCCGCTCCAGGCGATCATCCAGGTCAGGTTCGCGATGTCGACGCCGATGTGCAGCAGGGTTTCGCGCAGGCTCGCGTCGGCGAGGCGCCGCGCGCGCGACGCGGCCCAGAGATTGAACAGCGCGAGCGCCGCGACGCCGGCCCACAGCGGCGCCGGCGCGAACGGCAGGCCGAGGCCGTGGACGACGAGCGCGACCGTTGCTGCCTGACCGGCGACGGCGAACCAGCGCAGCGTGGCGAGACTGCGCAGCAGACCCGAAGGAAGCGTGGACATGGCCGCACTTTACGCGTTGCGGACGTAAGGCTGCCGGCTCATGCACGGCCCTGTCATGGCCGGCGACTAGCGTGCGCGGCAGCCACAAGCAGCGAAACGCCATGGATACGCCGAGCCTCCGCGACCGCCTCGACCAGCGCCTGTTCAACGCGATCTATTCGCGCAACCTCGTCTACAACGCGTGCTGGGAAGATCCGGCCGTCGACCGCCAGGCGCTCAAGCTCGGTCCCGACGACAGCGTGCTCGTGATCACGAGCGCCGGCTGCAATGCGCTCGACTACGCGATCGCCGGCCCGCGCCGCGTGCACGCCGTGGATGCGAATCCGCGCCAGACCGCGCTGCTCGAACTCAAGATCGCCGGCATCCGCCAGCTCGATTTCGACGATTTCTTCGCCGTGTTCGGCGAGGGCTATCACGCCGACTTCCGCCGCCTCTACCAGACCCGACTGCGCGCCGAACTGAGTCCGTTCGCGCAGCAGTGGTGGGACAAGCACTGGGACTGGTTCGCCGATCCGCGCGGCAGCTTCTATTTCCACGGCCTCTCGGGCATCGTCGCGCGCGCCTGCCGCGCGTACTTCCGCATGCGGCCGCGCCTCGGTCACGCGCTGACCGCGCTGTTCCAGGCGCGCGACCTGTCCGAGCAGCGCGTGATCTACGACGACCGCGTCGCGCCGCTGATGTGGAATCGTCCGTTGAACTGGCTGCTGTCGCAGCAGTTCGTCATGAGCCTGCTCGGCGTGCCGTATCCGCAGCGCAAGCTCGTCGAGGCGCAGCATGCCGGCGGCATCGCCGGCTTCATCCGCGAAGCCGTGCAGTACGTGTTTCGCCAGCTGCCGGTCGGCGACAACTATTTCTGGCACGTCTACGTCGCCGGCCGCTATCGCCGCGACTGCTGCCCGGAATATCTGAAGAAGGACAATTTCGACACGCTGAAGGCCGGCCGCGTCGACGCGATCGTGCCGCACACGACGACGGTGACCGAGTTCCTGCGCGCGCATGACGAACCGATCACGCGCTTCGTGCTGCTCGATCACATGGACTGGATGAGCAGCTACTACCCGCAGGCGCTCGCCGAAGAATGGGACGCGATCCTGCAGCGCGCGGCGCCCGGCGCGCGCATCCTGCTGCGCAGCGCGCACGAGCGTCCGGCCTACCTCGACAGCCTGCGCGTCGGCAGCGACCGCCTGCCGCTGCGCGACGTACTCGCGTTTCGCGACGAACTTGCGCAATCGCTCGCGCGCGCCGACCGCGTCCACACCTATGCCGGTTTCGTGATCGCCGATGCGCCGGCTTGAGGCGCTACGCGCCGACGCCGGCGTCCTGCTGAGTCTCGTGCGCGGCATGCCGCGCAACGCGACGCATGCCGAGCGCCTGCAGGCTTTCTATGCGCCGCAGGCGGCGCACTACGATGCGTTCCGCGAACGACTGCTGCAGGGACGCCGCGAACTGCTGCAGGGTCTCGACCTGCCGCGCGGCGCGCGCGTCGTCGAACTCGGCGGAGGCACCGGCCGCAATCTGGAATTCTTCACGCCGGCGCAGTGGGAGCGCATCGCGCGCTTCGAACTCGTCGATCTGTGCCCCGCGCTGATCGAGCGCGCGCAGGCGCGCTGCACGCAGCATCCGCAACTGGCGGTCGTACAGGCCGATGCGACGCGCTGGCATCCGCAGGGCCTGATCGACTGCGTCTATTTCTCCTACGCACTGACGATGATTCCCGACTGGCGCGCGGCGATCGACAACGCGCTCGCGATGCTCAAGCCCGGCGGGCTGTTCGGAGTCGTCGATTTCTACGTCAGCGAAGCGCGCCCCGCGCTCGGCCTGCGCCGCCACGGCGCGCTGTCGCGCTGGTTCTGGCCGACATGGTTCGGCCACGACGGCGTGCATCCGAATCCGGCCCACCTGCCGCTGCTGCGCGAACGCATGCCGCAGCACGCGCTCGTCGAATCCGATGCGGCCGTGCCCTACCTGCCGGGACTGCGTGTGCCCTACTACCGCTTCGTCGGCCGCAAACCCGTTCGCGATTGAAAAACCCGGCGTGCATTCAGTAGAACGACACGCCTGGGTTTCGGTAAGCCGCAGGCGAACCGCACCATCGAGGAGTCTCGGACGCGAAAAACCCGTATCGATGCATCGACGCGCTCCTCGCCGTCGCGTCGCTGCGGGTTTTTGAAATCGGCGAAACCGCGATGGTGCGGTTCGCCTGTCGGCTCAGCGCAACCCACGCGTCATTTCGAGTTCAACGCTTGCGCTTGGGCCGCACGTACAGCACGAGGCTGTGTTCTTCGATCACGTAGCCGTGCTTGTCGGCAATTTCCTTCTGCAGCCGCTCGATCTCTTCGCTCGTGAATTCGATGACCTTGCCGCTCTCGAGATCGACCATGTGGTCGTGATGCTTGCCGCGGTCGAGTTCGTAGACGGCCTGGCCGCCTTCGAAGTTGTGCTTGAGCACGAGCCCGGCGGCTTCGAACTGCATGAGCACGCGATAGACGGTCGCCAGACCGATGTCGTCCTCGTGCGCGAGCAGTTCGCGATAGATGTCTTCGGCGGTCAGGTGCTTGCCGTCGGAGTCCTCGAGAATGCCGAGAATCCGCACGCGCGGATGCGTCACTTTCAGTCCGACTTTGCGCAGGTCCTGCGACTCCATGTGTTCCTCCTGATGATGCGCGGGCGGCGGCGGCGCGAGCCTTCTGCCCCGTTTCGGGGCGATTCACGTTGCGGGCTGCCTGAGTCGCGGTGGCCGGATGCGGATCCCTGGAAAATCAAGGTCCGCAGACCAAGCCGGGCGGACCTGCTGCGATGGTGGTGCGGTCCGGCCGTTTGGCGGCGCTAGTGTATCATCCGGCCCCTTGCTGACTGATCGGATCGTTGCGATGACGCGTTTCACCCGCTCCCTGTCCGTACTAGGCCTGGCGGTCGCCCTCGGCGGCTGCGGCGTTCTCTACCGGCCTGACGTGCAACAGGGCAGTCTCCTCTCCAAGCCCATCGTCGATCAGCTCAAGCCCGGAATGTCCAAGCGCCAGGTCACCCTGCTGCTCGGCACGCCGTCGGTCACGAGCCCGTTCGAGAACGACCGCTGGGACTACGTCTCTTCGATCCAGCGCCGCGGCGGCAAGATCGCCACCAAGAACCTCACCCTGACCTTCGAGAACGACGCGCTCGCGCGGATCGA
>CAMLLF010000248.1 GCA_946480705.1 uncultured Lysobacteraceae bacterium
TGCGGCCCGTCGCGACGATGGTGGGTCGCGACGACCGTAGCGGATCGGCCGGGTCGACCGCAGCAGGCATACCATGATGTCGAGACGGCCGCGCGAAAGCGGCGACAGCGAAAGCCGCGATGGCGAGTCCGGCGACAGCCGCAACGGCGGCCGTCGCGACGATGCGCGGAAGCCGGCGGCGAACGCCTACGGCAAGGCACTCGGCTTGCTGTCCCGGCGCGAGCACTCCGAGCGCGAACTCAAGCGCAAGCTGGATCGGAACGGCTACGACGCGGACGAGGCAACTGCCGCGCTCGCGCAACTGCAGCAGCAGTCGTTTCAAAGCGACGCGCGGTTCGCGCAGTTGCTCGTGCGCAGCCGTGTCGGCCAGGGGCAGGGGCCCCGCCGCATCCTCGCGGAACTGCGCACTCACGGCATTGCGGATTCCGAAGCCCGCGACGCGCTGGACGAAGAGGGGGCCGACTGGATCGCCCTCGCGCGCCAGATCTATCTCCGCCGTTATGGCGCGAAGCCGGCGGCAGATCGGCAGGAAACGGCCAGGCGCGCGGCGTTCCTCTTGCGCCGCGGCTTTGATGCCGCCACAGTAAGGGCCATCACCCACGCCGACGACGTGGACGACTCCGCCGAGGAGTTCGATTAGGGATGGTCTGAACGGACGTGCCGACCTTCGCGGCCGGTGCGGTTTTTCCGTATCCACGATTTCGATCCCGATCTGCACGGGATGGCAGCTGATCCGAGCGTCCCAGGCATTCTTGGCCGTTGTTCCGCAGGCGTGCACTCATTCCGCCTTCAGTGACGACGACCATGCGCAGCAGTGCAGAAATCCGCCAGAGCTTCCTCGACTTTTTCAAGAGCAAGGGTCACGAAGTCGTGGCTTCAAGCCCGCTCGTGCCGGGCAACGATCCGACGCTGCTGTTCACGAACGCCGGCATGGTCCAGTTCAAGGACGTGTTCCTCGGCTCGGAAAAACGCAGCTACACGCGCGCCGCGTCGTCGCAGCGCTGCGTGCGTGCCGGCGGCAAGCACAACGATCTCGATCAGGTCGGCTACACCGCGCGGCACCACACGTTCTTCGAGATGCTCGGCAATTTCAGTTTCGGCGACTATTTCAAACACGACGCGATCACTTACGCCTGGGAGCTTCTGACCGACGTCTGGAAGCTGCCGAAGGAACGCCTGCTCGTCACCGTCTACCATACCGACGACGAGGCCTTCGACATCTGGAACAAGGTCGTCGGCCTGCCGGCGGATCGCATCGTCCGCATCGGCGACAACAAGGGCGCTCCGTTTGCGTCCGACAATTTCTGGCAGATGGCCGATACCGGTCCCTGCGGACCCTGCACGGAAATCTTCTACGACCACGGCGACCATATTCCGGGCGGCCCGCCGGGCTCGCCCGACGAGGACGGCGATCGCTTCATCGAAATCTGGAACAACGTTTTCATGCAGTTCGATCGCGCTGCGGACGGCACGCTGACGCCGCTGCCCGCGCCCTGCGTCGATACGGGCATGGGGCTCGAGCGCATTTCCGCCGTGCTGCAGCACGTGCATTCGAACTACGAGATCGACCTGTTCCGGCACCTGATCGAGGCGGCGGCGGAACTGACCGGGACCGCCGACCTCGAGAACAAGTCGCTGCGCGTCATTGCCGACCACATTCGCGCCTGCAGCTTTCTCGTCGTCGACGGCGTGCTGCCGTCCAACGAAGGCCGCGGCTACGTGCTTCGCCGCATCATCCGGCGTGCGCTGCGCCACGGCTATATGCTCGGCGTGCGCGGCGCGTTCTTCCACAAGATGGTCGCGGCGCTCGTCGACCAGATGGGGGCGGCGTATCCGGAGCTCGTCGAAAAGCGCGACCTCGTCGAGCGCGCGCTCGCCGCCGAGGAAGAGCGTTTCGGCGAGACGCTCGGCAAGGGCATGAAGCTGTTCGAAGACGTTGCCGCTAGAAGCACGACGGTGATTCCGGGTGCGGATGCATTCCGCCTCTACGACACCTACGGTTTTCCGGTAGACCTGACGGCCGACATCGCACGCGAGCGCGGTCTCAGTGTCGACATGGAAGGCTATGAGCGCGCGATGCGCAAGCAGCAGGAAGATGCCCGCGGCGCGAGCCAGTTCGAATCCAAGGTGACGCTGTCCGCCGAAGCGATCCAGCAGCTACCCGCGACGAAGTTCCTCGGCTACGACGAGGCCGCTTCCGACGGACTCGCCGTCGTCGGCATCGTGCGCGGCTCGCGCCTCGTCGACGAACTCGGCGACGGAGAAGAAGCGACGCTCGTGCTCGACCGCACGCCGTTCTACGCCGAGTCCGGCGGCCAGGTCGGCGACATCGGCGCGCTCGTTTCGGCCGCGGGCCGTTTCGTCGTGCGCGACACGGTCAAGCTCGCCGGCACCTTCCACGGCCACGTCGGGCGCTGGGAAGGCAGCTCCTTGCGCGTCGGCGATTTCCTGCGCGGCGAGATCGACGCGCACCGCCGCGCGGCGATCGTGCTCAACCACTCGGCGACGCACCTCATGCACGCCGCGCTGCGCAAAGTGCTCGGCACGCACGTCACGCAGAAAGGCTCGCTGGTCGCACCGGATCGCCTGCGTTTCGACTTCTCTCACTTTCAACCGGTAACAGCCGACGAACTGCGCGAGATCGAAGATCTGGTCAATGCCGAGGTGCGCCGCAACGCCGCGGCCGACGTGCGCAACATGGCGTACAAGGACGCGATCGACTTCGGCGCAATGGCGCTGTTCGGCGAGAAGTACGGCGAGCACGTGCGCGTGCTGCGCTTCGGCGACTTCTCCACCGAGCTGTGCGGCGGCACGCACGTGCAGCGCACCGGCGACATCGGCCTGTTCAAGATCGTCTCCGAAGGCGGCGTGGCGGCGGGTGTGCGCCGGGTCGAGGCGGTGACGGGGGCCGGCGCGCTCGCGTTCGTGCGCGAAGAAGAGCGGCGTCTCGACGAGGTCGCGCAGCTGCTCGGCGCGTCGTCGGCCGACGTCGCCGACAAGCTGCGTCAGCTGTTCGATCGCCAGAAGCGCGTCGAGCGCGAACTCGAATCGTTCAAGGCGAAAGCCGCGGGTGCGGCGACCGCACAGCTTGCCGACGCCGCGCTCGACGTCGGCGGCAGCAAGCTCGTTGTCGCGCGCGTCGACGGCCTCGATGCGAAGGCGCTGCGCGAAGCGGTCGACCAGCTCAAGGCGCGGTTGCCGGACTGCATCGCATTGCTGGCTTCCGCAGCGGACGGAAAAGTCTCGCTCGCTGCCGGCGTGCAGGGCGTCGCGCTCGGCAAGGTCAAGGCCGGCGATCTGGTCGGCTTCGTCGCGAAGCAGATCGGCGGCAAGGGCGGCGGTCGTCCCGACTTGGCCCAGGGCGGCGGCGACGACTCGCCGGCGCTGCCCCGCGCGCTCGGCGACGTGCGGGGCTGGGTCGAGCAGCAGCTTGCCTAGACGCATCCGTGATGTTTTCGGTGATAGCGTCGGTCGCACGAATGCGCTTTTGCACTAGGGCATGACCGACGCCAAACCTGACGAAAGTAATGCGTAGCTTCAATTGCGTGGCCCCAAGGTGTCCGCTAGTATCCCTGCGGCGTGGTCGCCCCCAATTCGCAGAAAAAAACGCAGTGGCGACTGACACGATTTGCGGAATCTTCCGCGATTCGTGAGCAATGGGGAGGACCGCCGAATCAGCTGCCATGCTGTCGAATCGGTCCCGTGCGCATTTGCGATCACCAGTGTGCGGTTGCCAGGACGTAGGGCCGGGACGTAGGGCGAAAGGAGAAGAAGATGCTGATTCTGACTCGCCGGGTCGGAGAGACCCTGATGATCGGAGACGAAGTCACGGTCACCGTGCTCGGTGTGAAAGGCAACCAGGTCCGCATCGGCATCAATGCGCCGAAAGACGTGGCTGTCCACCGCGAGGAAATCTACCAGCGCATCAAGCGAGAGCAGGAACCGGGTGCCGGCACGGCCAGTGGCGAATCCTGAGTAGCGGGCTTTACCCGGCGCCGATGAGCCGTTATTCTTCCGCGCCTCGTTTCGCCGCAGCCGGCGATGCGAAAGACAATCCGGAGAGATGCCCGAGAGGCCGAAGGGGCTCCCCTGCTAAGGGAGTATAGGGTCAAAAGCTCTATCGAGGGTTCGAATCCCTCTCTCTCCGCCAGATACGAAAAAGGGGCCGTCAGGCCCCTTTTTCGTTGGAGCATCGCGACGCAGCGTTCCCTTGCTGCGCGCGCCCCGCATGATCGTCCGGCCGGCACTTTCCCTGCGTACGCATCGATGTGATCCGGTTCACGTCGTGCATGCCGTGGCCTCGCTCATGAGCTCCCGCGCTCACCGCAAACCGGCCGACGCCGTGCAAAGTGGAAGTCGCACGCGACGCGTCGGACGATCGCCGGAACGTCGCGCGGTTTGTTTTCTTTTTTTATAAATTCATTTTTATGTTTGCGCTTCATGTTCGGTATTGCCGTCGCGCCAGCTCATGCAGTGCATTCGCTCTGGCGCGCAGCGGACCGCCGCGTCGAAAAGCCGACTGCAACGTTACTGAAAAAAATTTCGCGAAACCTGTTGACGAACACAGCCTCGATACGAATAATTCCGCCTCTCGTCGGGGCGGCAACGTAACGGCGGGGCGGCGCAAGGGATGCACCGCATCAGCAGGGAAGGCAAGGTTAGTGCGCGCCCGTAGCTCAGTTGGATAGAGTACCAGGCTACGAACTTGGTGGTCGGAGGTTCGAATCCTTCCGGGCGCGCCATTTTTCAAGGGTGCCGCGGCACCCTTTTGTTTGGCGACGGCTTCAGTGTCGCACGCGATTGGTTGAGGGGTTGCAGGCCTTTGCCCGGTGATTGACGGTGTAGGCAGGCATCCGTAACATCCTCGTTTCTTTGGGATTGTCACGGGTGACCGGAGTCTGGACTGACGGGGTATAGCTCAGCCTGGTAGAGCGCTAGCTTTGGGAGCTAGATGTCGAGAGTTCGAATCCCTCTACCCCGACCAGCGTGCGCAAGCCAGAGACTGCGCCTGTAGCTCAACCGGATAGAGCATCGGCCTTCTAAGCCGACGGTTGCAGGTTCGAGTCCTGTCGGGCGCGCCAATGCGATCGTAAGTTTGCGGTGGATGTAGCTCAGTCGGTTAGAGCATCGGATTGTGATTCCGAGGGTCGTGGGTTCGAGTCCCATCTTCCACCCCATTGTGGGCCGCTAGCTCAATTGGTAGAGCAGCGGACTCTTAATCCGTAGGTTCCCAGTTCGAGTCTGGGGCGGCCCACCATCTTCCTTTCGTCGGTTCTCACGTGATTTTCCGCAAAGTTGAGCGCAACCGGAATCCGGTCGATTCCGGCGGTGTGCGAATGTGGCGGAATTGGTAGACGCGCTGGATTTAGGTTCCAGTGGGGCAACCCGTGAGAGTTCGATTCTCTCCGTTCGCACCAGATCAGACTTCATGGCCGCGCGGCCGCCGGAACGGCGGGCACGCGGCCGATCGCCGTTCGAGGAGCAACAATGCAAGTTTCCGTTGAAAACGTGGGCAAGCTCGAGCGCAAGCTCACCGTGCGGGTTCCGGCCGACCAGCTCGACAGCCAGGTCAAGAGTCGCCTTGTCGACCTCGGCCGCAACGTTCGTCTGAACGGTTTCCGTCCGGGCAAGGTGCCGGCCAAGGTCATCGAGCAGCGCTTCGGTGCCCAGGTTCGCAACGAAGCCATGTCCGAGCTGATCCGCTCGACGCTGGTCGAGGCGATGGAAGGTCAGAACCTGCGTCCGGCCATGCCCCCGTCGGTCGCGACGACCGGCGCGCCGAGCAACGGCGAAATCGAATACACCGCGACGTTCGAAGTCATGCCGGAACTCGGCACGATCGATGTTTCCGGCCTCGAGATCGTGCGCGCATCCGCCGACGTCACCGACGCCGACGTCGACACCATGATCGAGACCCTGCGCCAGCAGCGCCGCACGTTTGCGCTGGTGGATCGCCCCGCCGCCGTCGGCGACATGGTGCTGTTCGAATACTCGGCCCAGGCCGGCGACTACCGCTTCCCGGCCGAAGGCAATGACCGCGTCGGTACCGTCATCGGTTCGGGCGCGCTTTTCAAGGAACTCGAAGACAGCCTGGTCGGCCTCAAGGCCGGCGACGAGAAAACGCTGACGCTGACCTTTCCGGCGGAATTCCGCAACGAGAACCTGGCCGGCAAGGAAGCGCAGGTCGCGGTCAAGATCGTCCGCGTCCAGGTGCAGGAACTCCCGACGCTCGACGACGCGTTCTTCTCGAGTTTTGGCATCGTCGACGGCGGCCTCGGCGAGCTTCCAGCACATCGACAGCTACGCGACGGTGGACGCCACGCTGCGCTACACCACCGGCGAGCGGGACGACCTGCTGGGCGGCATCATC
>CAMLLF010000249.1 GCA_946480705.1 uncultured Lysobacteraceae bacterium
CGACGGCAGCGTGGTCTCGCGCAGCTGGAGCTTCGGCGACGGCAGCACGTCGACCGCGACGAATCCCGGCAAGACCTACGCCGCCGCGGGCAGCTACACGGTGACGCTGGCGGCGACGGACAATCGCGGCGCGACGCACAGCGTGTCGAAGACGGTAACCGTCGCTGCGCCGCCCACCGGCGGCGAGCTGCAGAACGGCGTGGCGCGCACGGGGCTGTCCGCAGCACAAGGTGCAAAACTGTACTTCACGATCGACGTGCCTGCCGGCGCGACGAACCTGCGCGTCGCACTCGGCGGCGGCAGCGGGGATGCCGACCTGTATCTGCGCTACGGCAGCGCGCCGACGACGACGGCCTACGACTGCCGGCCGTATCTCGGCGGCAACGCGGAAACCTGCACGGTTGCGGCACCGCAGGCCGGTCGCTACCACGTGATGCTCGACGCATATTCGGCGTTTTCGGGTGCAAGCCTCGTCGCGAGCTTCACGCCGCCCGCGGGGCTGCCCGAATGCGCCGGCAGCGACGTGCGCGTGCTTGGCAAGAACTGCCGGCGCAGCAACCTCTCGGCGACCGCAGGCAACATCGCGTACTTCTATCTGCAGATCCCGGCCGGCACCGCCCAACTGCGCATCCGTGCGACCGGCGGCAGCGGCGATGCGAACCTCTACGCGAATGCGGCGGGCTGGGCGACGCCGACGAGCTATCAACGGCGCTCGATCAACGCCGGCAACGGCGAAACGCTGACGATCGCGAATCCGCCGGCGGGCTACTACTACATCAGCCTGCATGCGGCGAGTGCGTTCAGCGGGGTCACGCTGAGCACGGAATACTGACCGCCGACGGATGACGCAGCGGCCACGGACGGCCGATCCTGACCACTGCCGCGACCACGACCGGGGCGCGCCTCGCGTATGATGCGCGCCCCGGTTTCCTGCCGCCGCGCGCGCTTTCCGTGTCCGATTCCTCCGCAACGCTCGTCGTCGTCGGCGGCGGTCCCGCCGGCCTCATGGCCGCCGAAACCGCGCGCGCGCACGGCGTCGCCGTGCACCTCTACGATGCGATGGGCTCGGTCGGCCGCAAGTTCCTGATCGCCGGCAAGGGCGGCCTCAATCTCACGCACGCCGAACCGTTCGCCGGCTTCGTCGCGCGCTACGGCGAACGCGCGCCCGAGGTCGAACGCTGGCTGCGCGAATTCGATGCCGACGCGTTGCGCGCCTGGGCGCGCGGCCTCGGCGTCGACACCTTCGTCGGCAGCTCCGGCCGCGTGTTTCCCGTCGATCTCAAGGCCGCGCCGCTGCTGCGCGGCTGGGTGCGTCGGCTGCGCGAACAGGGTGTGCAGTTTCATGTGCAGCGCCGCTTCACGGGCTGGGATGCGCAAGGCCGTCTCGCCTTCGTCGATCGCGACGGCGCGACGCATCACGTGAACGCGGACGCCTGCGTGCTCGCGCTCGGCGGTGCGAGCTGGCCCGTGCTCGGTTCCGACGGAACGTGGGTCGATGCGCTCGCCGCGCGCGGTGTCGAGATCGCGCCGCTGCAGCCGGCCAACTGCGGTTTCGACGTGAACTGGAGCGAGCACTTCGCAGGCCGCTTCGCCGGCGAACCGCTGAAACCCGTCGCGCTGCAGTGGACGCGGCGCGACGGCGCGTGCGAAACGCGTCAGGGCGAATTCGTGATCACGGCCGGCGGCGTCGAAGGCAGCCTGATCTATGCGGCGTCGGCCGACCTGCGCGAGACGCAGCGCCGCGACGGCTTCGTCGATATCGCACTCGATCTCGCACCCGCGCAATCGCGGGAGCACCTGGTGCAGGCCCTGCGCAAGCCGCGCGGAAAACGCTCCGGCGGCGATCATCTGCGCCGCCAGACCGGACTCGACGGCGTGAAGGCCGGACTGATTTTCGAAGTGCTCGGCAAGCATGCGCTCGACGATATCGACCGCGTCGCCGGGACGATCAAGTCGCTGCCGCTGCGCCTGCAGCGTCCGCGTCCGGTCGACGAAGCCATCAGCACCGCCGGCGGCGTGACGCTCGAAGCGCTCGACGGGCATCTGATGCTGCACACGCTGCCCGGCGTGTTCTGCGCGGGCGAGATGCTCGACTGGGAAGCGCCGACCGGCGGCTACCTGCTGACCGCGAGCTTCGCGAGCGGCCTGATCGCCGGCCGCGGCGCCGCACTATGGCTCCGGGAAAATCGTCGGGCGCAATAAGCGCATTGCGCCTTCTCGATGCAAGGCGACACTTTCCTTTGCGGCCAATCTCATCGCAAAGCGACATCGCAAGCGACATCGCAAAGCGACACCCTGCAACGCCGTTGCTGGAGCGCCGCAAGGGTCGAGACGGCGCAATGCCCTTCGGTTATTGCGCCTTACGTCGGCGCTTCGCCTTGAAGCCCGCCGCCAATCCACGACTCACGTTGTCATTCTCAACGCGTGCACAACGTGTGGCCGCGCGGCGGCAGCAGCCATCGCCACACCACGGCGATGCCCCATAAAATTCCGCAACATACGCGCACCATTTCGCTTCGGGACTCAATTCTTTGACGGAAGCGCGCGTCATTTCAGGCCGCGCGGTTTGCCGCAATGCAGCAGAATCCACGTTGTGTGAAGTTCTCCGCAAGTCTTGTTCGCGCAATTGTTGACAACGTTGTCAGTCGCGCGCACTGTAGGCGCCGCGTCGGGCTGGCGGTTGGTGCCGTCAACACGGAGGTCGTCGCGAAATGCGGCGGATCGTCGGCGGGATCGCCGGCCTGGATGAAGCTTCGACGCTGCGGCGAAGACCGCGCATCCGCGTTGCGCCTCCTGCAGGCGCGATGCCCACGGAAGGAAAAACGCCGACCGCAACTGCGGCGAGCGGAAACGGCCGGAACGACCGGCCGCAGCGAGGGCGCGGGGGCGCCGATCGCGGACGGATGCGACAACGCGAATCGCCGCAGTCGATGTGTCCGGGGAGGACGCATCGGTACTGCATTGCCGCCGGATCCGTTCCGGCCGGTGCTGTCGAACGGTCTGTCGCGGCCCTGCGCCGCTGCGCCGGCGGTCCCTGAAACCGCCCGCGCAGGAACGTTTCGTCATCGCACCGCGTCAATGCGGCCTCGCCGCTCCCCGGTTTCGCTCTCCGCACTCACTCGCAACGGAGTCAAGGACATGCGCTTCCGATCGGCTTTTACCCATCTGCTGTTTGTTGCACTTTCCACAACCGCCTGGACCTCGGCGCACGCGGTCAGCTGTGCCGGCGTCGCCGCCTGGAACCAGTCGACGATCTACAACGCCGGCGACAGGATGGTCTACCAGAACCGTCTGTACCAGGCCAACATTCCGATCTGGAATGCGCCGCCGACCCACTGCCCCAGCTGCGGCTGGTATACCGACCTCGGCGCCTGCGACAGCGGCCCGGGCGACACCACGGCACCGAGCGTGCCGGCCAACCTCGCCTCGCCCTCGCGCACGAGCAACTCGATCACGCTGAGCTGGAGCGCGTCGACCGACAACGCCGGCGGCAGCGGCGTGGCGGGTTATGACGTGTATCGCGGCACGACGCTGGTCGGCAGCCCGACGGCGACGACGTATACCGACACCGGCCTCACGGCGAACACCACGTATACCTATCGCGTGCGTGCGCGCGACGTCGCGTCGAATGCGTCAGCGCAGTCCTCGCCGCTCAACGTGACGACGAATGGCACGGGCACCTGCACGACGGTTCCGTCGGTGCCGGCCGGCCTGACCTCGCCGAGCCAGACCACCAACAGCGTCAGCCTGAGCTGGGGCGCGGTCGCCGCCGGCGCGAACTGCACGATCAAGTACCGCGTGTTCCGCGGCGGCGCGCAGCAGGGTGAAGTCACGGCGACGAACTTCACCAACAGCGGACTCAATCCCGACACGAACTACAGCTTCACCGTCGCGGCGGTCAGCGAGGCCGGCGCCTCGGCGCAGAGCGCGCCGATCACCGCGCGCACCAAGCCCGTGATCGTCGGCGGCGCGAAGACCGTGCTCGGCTACTTCGTGCAGTGGGGCATCTACGGCCGCGGCTATCGCGTGCAGCACATCGACACGAGCGGCAGCGCCGCGAAGCTCACGCACATCAACTACGCGTTCGGCAACGTGCGCAACAACCGCTGCGAAGTCGGCCTGACGATTCCGTCGGATCCGAACACCGGCGCCGGCGGCGACGCGTTCGCCGACTACTCCAAGGCGTTCTCCGCGGCCGAAAGCGTCGACGGCGTCGCCGACACCTGGGACCAGAAGCTGCGCGGCAACTGGAACCAGCTCAAGGAGCTCAAGGCCAAGTATCCGAACATCAAGGTGCTGATCTCGCTCGGCGGCTGGACCTGGTCGCGCGGCTTCTCCAGCGCCGCACGTCCGGAAAACCGCCAGGCCTTCGTCGCCTCGTGCATCGACGCCTACATCCGCGGCAACCTGCCGGTGACCGACAACGCCGGCGGCCCCGGCGCGGCGGCCGGCGTGTTCGACGGCATCGACCTCGACTGGGAATACCCCGTGGCCTGCGGCATCGCCTGCGGTTCGCCCGAGGACAACGCGAACTTCACCGCGCTGCTCGCCGAGTTCCGCCGCCAGCTCGACCAGGTCCGTCCGGGCCTGCTGCTGACGATCGCGGCCGGTGCGGGCATCGACAAGATCCGCGTCACCGATCCGGGCACGTATCACCAGTACCTCGATTTCATCAACGTGATGACCTACGACTTCCACGGCGCGTGGGATCCGCAGACCAATCATCACTCCGCGCTGTACGGCTCGCCGTCCGATCCGTCGACGGGCGACCAGCGTTCCTACAACTCGCACGATGCGATCCAGGCGTTCCGCAACCGTGGCGTCCCGGCGGCGAAGCTCAACCTCGGCATCGGCTTCTACGGCCGCGGCTGGCAGAACGTGTCCTCGGCCAACAACGGTCTCTACCAGAGTGGCAGCGCCGCACCCGGTACGTATGAAGCCGGCATCGAGGACTACAAGGTGCTGAAGAACCGCGCGGGCTCGCATCACACCGACGCGACCGCGCGCGCGCACTGGCTGCTCAGCGGCAATCAGTTCTGGAGCTACGACGATCCGGCGCTGGTGTTCGAGAAGATGCAGTACGTGAAGAACCAGAACCTCGGCGGTGCGTTCTTCTGGGAATTCAGCGGCGACGATTCCACCGGCTCGCTCGCGAAGGCGATCAAGGACGGATTGCAGTAAATCGCCATCCGCAACGTAATGAGAAAACGGCGCAGGCGACTGCGCCGTTTTTCTTTTGTGCACATTGAAACACGCGCTGCTGCAGTTTCGCGACAGCACGGCGAGGTTTCGCCGTCCGGCACGCAACCGTCGCATGACAGTCTCGCGCCCCACACGGCATCGCAGTGCCGACGACATTGCGATGCAACATCGCGCAGGCACGCTTCGCGCGCTTTCAACACGGCCTGCAGGGGGCACACGTGATCACGCGATTCATCGGCCAGGGACTCGCCGGACTTCTCATGCTCGCCGGCGGCATCGCAGCGAACGCCGCCGCCGCAGCGACCGTCGCCGGCGCGGGCTCGACCTTCGTCGAACCCGTGCTCACGCGCTGGGCGACGCAATGGGCGCAGCAGCAGGGCGACACGATCCGCTACGACGGCGTCGGCTCCGGCGCCGGCATCGAACAGCTCAAGGCCGGCAAGGTCGACTTCGCCGCGACCGACGCGCCGCTCAAGGACGAAGAGCTGCGCGTCGGCGGTTTCCGTCAATTCCCGATCGTCGCCGGCGGCATCGTGCCGGTCACGAACCTGCGCGGCGCCGGCCGCAAGCGCCTGCGCCTCGACGGCCCGCTGCTCGCGCGGATCTTCCAGGGCAAGATCGTGCGCTGGAACGATCCCGCGCTGCAGGCCGTCAATCCGACTTTCTCCATGCCCGACGCGCCGATCACCGTCGTGCGCCGCAGCGACAGCTCGGGCATCACCTACAACTTCACCGCGTATCTGTCCAAGACGAGCCCGGAATGGGCCGAAGCGATCGGCACCGGCAAGACCGTGAAATGGCCCGTCGGCATCGCCGCCGAAGGCAACACCGGACTCGGCCAGCGCGTCGTCGAGACGCCCTACTCGATCGGCTATGTCGAATACGGCTATGCGCTGCAGCACGAACTGCAGATCGTGAATCTCTATGCGACACCCGAACGCGCGATCTCGCCGACCCAGACCACGATCCGCAACGCGCTCGAATCGGCCGACTGGCTCGGCGCCTCGCACTTCAACCTGCTGCTCGTCGGCATCCAGGGCAGCGACACCTGGCCGATCGCCGCAAGCACCTGGATCGTGATGCCGCGCAACCTGCGCGGCGCCGAGCGCGAACGCATCGCCATGATGTTCTTCGGCTGGGCACTCGAACGCG
>CAMLLF010000250.1 GCA_946480705.1 uncultured Lysobacteraceae bacterium
GCAACGGGCTCGCGTCCGCGCCGCCGCAGCGCGTGCTGCCCGACGGCTGCGCCGATCTGCTGTTCGATTTCGGCAGCGCGCAGCCGCAGGCGCACTGGATCGGCACGATGACGCGCGCCGTCCTCGTTCCGCCGCAGCGCGGCCGCGTCGACCTGTTCGGCCTGCGCTTCGCGCCCGGCGGACTGCATGCGTTGCTCGGGGTCCCGTTGTCCGACGCCACGGACCGTCGCGTCGAGCTGCATCAGTGGTCGGCGGCGTGGGCGCGCGAACTGATGGATCGTCTTGCGGCAGAGCCCTCGCCGACGGCGCGGCTGCGCCATGTCGAAACCGCATTGCTGCGCCAGCGGCCGAACACGGATGCGCTGGGCGCCGTGACGGCACTGGCGACGCTGGAGCGCGATCGACTGCCGGCCGGCGTGCGCGATCTCGCGGCGCGCTGGGGCCTGACCGAGCGCACGCTCGAGCGGCGTTTCGGCGTCTGGCTCGGCGTGCGGCCGAAACAGCATCTGCGCTATCTGCGCTTCGAGCGCCTGTTGCCGCATCTTCTCGGCGGCGAATCCTGCGCCGCGCTAGCGACGGATTTCGGCTTCGCCGATCAGTCGCACCTGATACGCGAAGTCCGCGCGTTCGCGGACGCGAGTCCGACCGAGCTCGTGCGCGAGAACCCGCGCCGCGGCTGAGCTGCCGTGTCGGAATTGTCCAATACGCGCAGTCGGCACTGCCGGCATGCTGGACTCCCTCGCAACGCCCGGAATCCGCCATGACCCTGATACGCCGTTCCACGCCCGTGCTCGCGGTTGCCTCGGTCGAACCGACCTGCGCATTCTTCGAAAAACTCGGCCTCGCCGTCACGGTCGGCGTGCCGCACGGCGATCGGCTCGGCTTCGCGATCCTGGCCGACGGCGCCGTCGAAATCATGGTGCAGAGCCACGACTCGATCGGCGACGACCTCGGCGCATCGCTGACGATCGGACGCAACACGGCGCTGTTCGTCGAGGTGTCCGATCTCGATGCGGCGCTCGCCGCGCTCGGCGACGCGCCGGTGTTCCTGCCGCGGCGCCGGACGTTCTACGGCTCGGTCGAAGTCGGCGTCGTCGAGCCCGGCGGCCACCACGTGACGCTGGCGCAGTTCGAACGCGAAGGCACGTAGCGGCGCCTTCGCGAACGCCTCATCCCGCGATATCGAGCGCGTCGGCGAGCAGCCCCTGCGCGGTCACGTCGGCGCCGGCGCCCGGACCGACGACGACGAGCGGACGTTCCCGATAGCGCTCGGTCGTGAACGCGAACAGATTGTCGGCGCCGCGCAGCGCCGCACACGGGTGATCGGCGTCGACCGCACGCAGTCCCACGCGCGCGCGACCGTCGGTGTCGAGCGACGCGAGGTAGCGCAGCACCTTGCCCTGCGCCTGCGCTGTGCGGAAATGCGTGTCGACGACCGCGTCGATTTCGCCGAGCCGCGCCTGGAACTCGACGCTGTCGAGCCGCGCGAGGTGCGCGGGCACGAGCCCTTCGACCTCGACGGCGGCTTCGTCGAGTTCGACGCCGGCCGCACGCGCGAGGATCAGCAGTTTGCGCGCGACGTCGGCGCCGGAAAGATCGGCGCGCGGATCGGGTTCGGTGTAGCCGCGCTCGCGCGCCTCCTGCAGCAGCGCCGAGAACGGCTGCGTGCCGTCGTAGCGGTTGAACAGGAACGACAGCGAACCGGACAGCACGCCGTCGAGCGCGACGAGGCGATCGCCCGTGCGGCCGAGTCGGCGCAGGCTCGCCAGCGCCGGCAGGCCGGCACCGACCGTCGCGCTGTCGCCGTACTGCGCGCCGCCGTGACGGCGCGCGCGCTGCAGTTCGTGCCAGTCCTGCAGCCGCCCGCCCTGCGCGATCTTGTTCGCCGTCACGACGTGAATGCCCTGCGCGAGCCAGCGTGCATGGCGCTGCGCGACCGCCGCGGCCGGCGTCGCATCGATGACGACGCGCACCGGCGCATCGCAGGCCAGCAGCACGGCAGCCACGGCGTCGAGATCGCAGCCGGCGGCAAGTTCGAGGCGCTCGATCACCGGCGGTGCAAGTCCGTCCTTGTCGAACAGGCTGTGCCGCGAATTCGCGACGCCGACGAGACGCAGGCCGCGACGCCGGCCGGCGGTCTCATCGAGCAGGCGCAGCAGCGCGCCGCCGACGAGCCCGGTGCCGAGCACCACGGCGGCGATGTCGGCATCGTCGTGGCGCGCGCGCGGCGGGTTCGAAACGGCGAGAGCCAGGGCGCTCATGCGCGGATCCTTTCTTTCTTCGCGTTCGCCGCCTCGGCGCGCGCGAGCCCCGCGGCGACGTCGGCCAGCAGATCGGCCGCATCTTCGATGCCGACCGACAGGCGCAGCAGAGTGTCGGCGATGCCCGCGGCGCGGCGCGCCTCGACCGCCATGGCCGCATGCGTCATCGACGCCGGATGGGCGACGAGGCTTTCGACGCCGCCGAGCGACTCGGCCAGCGAGAAACAGCGCAGCCCGTCGAGAAACGCGGCGATGCCGTCGTTGTCGGCATCGAGTTCGAAACTCAGCATCGCGCCGAAGCCGCTCTGCTGACGCGCGGCGAGTGCATGGCCGGCGTGATCGGCGAGGCCCGGATAGTAGACGCGCGCGACAGCCGGATGACCGGCGAGCAGTTCGGCCAGCGCCTGCGCGTTCTCCTGGTGCGCACGCAGACGCGGACCGAGCGTGCGCAGCCCGCGCAGCGTCAGGAAACTGTCGAACGGCGCGCCGGTCAGGCCGATGCAGTTGGCCCACCACGTGAGCTGCTGCGCGACCGCGGGATCCTTCGCGATGACCGCGCCGCCGACGACGTCGCTGTGGCCGTTGATGTACTTCGTCGTCGAGTGCACGACGATGTCGGCGCCGAGCGCGATCGGCTGCTGCAGCGCCGGCGACAGGAACGTGTTGTCGACGACGACGAGCGCGCCGGCCGCGTGCGCGGCCTGTGCGACATGGCGCACGTCGGTGATGCGCAGCAGCGGGTTCGACGGCGTCTCGACCCAGACCAGCGCCGGCTTGTCGGCCAGCGCCTCGGCCAGCGCGAGCGGATCGGTCAGGTTGACGAAGCGCACCGTGAAGCGGCCCTTTTTCTGCCAGGCGTCGAGCAGGCGCCAGGTGCCGCCGTAGCAGTCGTGCGCGGCGATGACGGTTGCGCCGGCCGGCACGAGTTCGAGCACGAGCGCGACTGCCGCCATGCCGCTCGCCGTCACCACGGCGCCCGCGCCGAGTTCGAGCTCGGCCAGTGCGTTGCCGAGCAGGTCGCGCGTCGGGTTGCCGCTGCGCGAATAGTCGTAGGCGCGCTTCTGGCCGAACCCGGCAAAGGTGTAGTTCGTCGACAGGTGCAGCGCGGGCACGACGGCGCCGTGCTGCGTGTCGGATTCGATGCCGGCGCGGACGGCGCGGGTCGTGGCGGTCAGATCGCTCATGAGATCGGTCCTTCGTTCAACAGCAGGAAAGTGATTCGGAAACCAGCGCGGAAACGCGTGCGGTTTCCTTCAGAAAGGCGTCGTGGCCGTAAAGCGAATCGATCGCATGAAAGCGCGCCGGCGCCGCGGCGGATGCGGCGAGCGCGCGCAGGTCGTCGATCGGCACGAGGCGGTCGCTCGTGACCGCGACGATGTCGCAGGGCACGCGCACCGCGGCCGCATCGACGCGATGCAGGTCGATCGATTCGGACAGGCTCAGGTAGCGCACCGCATCGAAGCGCGCGACGAACTTGCGGCCGGCCGCGGCGAGATAGTCCTCGACCGGAAAATGGAAGCGGCCGTCGCGGAATTCCGGTTCGGCGTCGAAACGCTCGGCGAATTCGTCGGCACCGCGGTACGTGGTCATGGCGAGCTGCCGCGCGAGACCGAGCGCGCCGGCGACGTCGCCGCTCGCGATGCCGCCGCGCACGATCTGGCGTTGGATCGCGCGCAGCGCGGTCGCGAGCGGATGCGCGCGGTGCGCGCCGCTGATCGCGACGAGGCGGCCGAGCCGTTGCGGATGCCGCGCCGCGAACGCGAGTCCGACCATCGCGCCGTAGGACGCGCCGACGAAAGCCTGCGCGCGATCGATGCCGAGTGCGGCGAGCAGCGCGGCGAGCGCGTCGGCCTGATCCTCGCTGGAGACCGCGTCGGCGCCGGCGAGATCGCCGGCGGCGAGCCAGTCGATGCTGAGCACGCGGCAGCGGTCGAGGTCGATCGCACGGCCGTTGCCGACGAGGTCGTCCCACCACCCCGCGACGCCGCCGACGCCGCAGACCTCGCGGCTGGCCGAGATGCCGCCCTGCACGATCACCGTCGGAGCGCCCGGCGCACCATGCCAGAAATAGCGCAGCGTCGCCGTGACCGGGCCGCGGCCGTATTTCGGTGCGATGCGCACGACGGCCTCGCTGCGCGCCGGCAGCGGAATCGGCTGCAGGAACGCGGCGGACTCGTAGGCGAACGGCGCCGTGTCGAACGTGGCGAAGGAACTGGCGCTGGTGAGGCTCATGCGATTCTCCGGGCTCTGGAACGAGTTCCTCGGAGAACCGGCGGCGGGTGCAGCGATCGCGACCGCAGGCTGCGGTCGGAAGCGGCTACCCATCTCTCGGCATGGCGCATCGCGCCTCCGTAGGAGTTGGCACCGTGCGGTTTCCCGTCGGTTGCCCCGGCTTCCAAGGGCCTTTCCCTCAGCCGGTCTCGATGGATCGTGGGCCGGGACTGTAGTGACTCGGCGCTCCGGCGTCAATGGACGTTTAGACGTCTAAACGGCCATATGCAAAATCAGACTATTCGGCGGCGCCCGGCCGGCGCGCCAGCCGCCCCGGTCGGCCGGGCCGCATGTACGCCCCGGCGAACGGCCCCGAACCGCTTCCGGCGGACTCCGCGCCGAATTACGACACGGATCCGCATCCCCCGACCTCGGCAGCCTCTACAATCCGCCGATGAGAATTCCCGTCCGTCTCGCCGCCGCCCTGCTGCTGTTGACCGCCGCGGCGCCGCACGCCAAGAAAATATACAAGTTCACCGACGCCGCCGGCGTCACGCATTTCACCGACCAGCCGCCGAAGACCGACCGGCCGGTCGAGGAAACCCGGGTAAAGATCGAGCAGACGCCGATGGTGCAGCTGCGCGTCGAGGGCAGCGACAACCGGCGCCAGGCGCGCGTGTTCAACCATTTCGCGGGCCCGGCCCAGGTCGAACTCAGCGTCGGCGACGTGACCAACATCGCGACCGACCCGCCGCTGCCGCTGACCGTGGTCATGCGCGCGCGCGAGGAACGCGTGCTCGCGAACCTGCAGCAGACCGACCGGGCGCAGCCGGCGGGGTTCGAGCTCGCGCTGCGGGCCATCCCGGGCAGCCCCGATGCCCGCCACGACGACAGCGAGTACCGCTGGCCGCTCGGGCAGTACCCGGTCCGCATCCACCAGGGCTTCGACGGCGCGTTCAGCCATACGGGCGAGGAATCGCGCTACGCGATCGACGCCGCGGCCGAGGAAGGCACGCCCGTGGTCGCCGCGCGCGAGGGTGTCGTCATGGAGGTGCAGGACGACTATTACGGTGCCGGGCTCGACAAGGAAAAGTTCGCCACGCGCGCCAACGTCGTGCGCGTGCTGCACCGCGACGGCAGCATGGCGGTCTATGCGCATCTGAAACCCGAGAGCGTCGAGGTCCAGGCCGGGCGCCACGTCTATGTCGGACAGAAACTCGGCGAGTCCGGCAACACCGGGTTTTCCACGGGCCCGCATCTGCATTTCTGCGTCCAGGTCAACCGCGGCATGCGGCTCGTGTCGGTGCCGTTCCGGATGCGCGGCCCCGACGGCCCGCTGACGCTGACGGGTGCGGCCGCCGCGCGCTGACCGTCTCGAGCCCGGCCCGACGCGCCGAGACGCTATACTCCGCGACCCTTTCCCGATCCTGACGCGGAACGCGCCGCCCCGCGGCGGTCCGCCGCGATGCCATGTCCGATCACCTCACTGAAACGCGGCGCCGCCGCACCTTCGCGATCATTTCGCATCCCGACGCGGGCAAGACCACGCTCACGGAAA
Organism: uncultured Lysobacteraceae bacterium; assembly: GCA_946480705.1. The sequence goes on from CAMLLF010000250.1 coordinate 6,031, forward strand.
AGCTGCTGCTGTTCGGCGGCGCGATCCAGATGGCCGGCAGCGTCAAGGGCCGCAAGGCCGCGCGCCACGCGACCTCGGACTGGATGGCGCTCGAAAAGGAGCGCGGCATCTCGGTCACTTCGTCGGTCATGCAGTTCCCGTACGAAGGCCACATCGTCAACCTGCTCGACACGCCGGGCCATGCCGACTTCGGCGAGGACACCTACCGCGTGCTGACCGCGGTCGACTCGGCGCTGATGGTCATCGACTGCGCCAAGGGCGTCGAGGAACGCACGATCAAGCTCATGGAGGTCTGCCGCCTGCGCGACACACCGATCATG